>JAYUWZ010000948.1:0-2791 GCA_043753265.1 Verrucomicrobiaceae bacterium | reverse complement strand
AGATTGTCGAGATGGTGCCAATCAAAGCGTACTCCAATCCTCACAACGCGAAATACCTTGAGACCAAGCGGCTCAAGATGGGGCATTTGTTGTAGGGGCCGAGGGAAGGCGAATTTAAGGAACTGTGGTTTCGCGGACGCGCTGGCAGTGCGTCCCTACCTGGATTTCTTTTGATTCGTCATTGCATCCAAACGCGACTCCACGCCGAATTCGCAGCGTGCCCCGTGTTCCGCAGAGCATTGTGTTTGATTGGTTTCACCGACGATTCGGCGGGCCTACTCCTGCCCAGGCGCGGACATGGCCGCTCTTTGCCGCTGGAAAAAACGTGCTACTGGCGTCGCCCACCGGCACGGGCAAGACGTTTGCGGCGTTTCTCGGGGTGCTGGATGCACTCGCGGCGGAACATGCCGGGGGACGGCTGGCCGATACGATTCAATGCATCTACGTGTCGCCCCTGCGGGCGCTGAGCTACGACTTGGAGAAAAATCTCAACGAGCCGCTGCGTGAGATATTTGAGGGCAAGAGTCCCATCCGCGTGGAGTTGCGGAGCGGCGATACGACGGCAAATGAGCGGGCGAGGCAGTTCACCAAGCCGCCGCACATCCTGCTGACCACGCCGGAAAGCCTTTGCCTGCTGCTGAGCCAGCCCAAATGGCTGCCGCTGCTTGCCGGGGCGCGCTGGCTGATTGTGGATGAGATCCACGCGCTCGCTGAGAACAAACGCGGGGCGCATCTATCGCTCAGCGTCGAGCGGCTTGCGGCCATGTCGCGCGGGCTCCAGCGCATCGGTCTCTCGGCCACGGTCTCGCCACTGCCAGAGGTGGGGCGCTTTCTTGTGGGCACGGACGGGGAATGCGAAATAGTGGATGCGGCGTCGGACAAAAAGATCGAACTACGGGTGCATACTCCCTTGCGGAAAAACCCCTACCCTGCAGCGGGATTTTCCGGCGAGCGCATGGTGCGTGAGCTTGGGCAGCTCATCGACAAGCACCAAACGACGCTCGTATTTTGCAATACGCGCAGTGGCGCGGAAGGCATCACGTATTGGCTGAGGGCAAATCACCCCATGCTCGCGGAGGGTATCGAGTGCCACCACGCGAGCCTGGAACGCGAGGTGCGGCGCGATGTGGAGGATCGGCTAAAGCGTGGTGAACTGCGCGCTGTGGTGTGCTCGACGAGTCTGGAAATGGGCATCGATATTGGCAGCGTGGATCTCGTGGTGATGATGGCGACGCCGAAGGGTGTCTCGAAAGCCCTCCAGCGCGCGGGACGTGCGGGGCACAATATCCGCAGCGTATCGCACGGAGTGCTGATGGCGACGAATGTAGGCGACCTCGTGGAATGCTGCGCCACGGTGCTCCTTGCGAGAAAGCGACACCTCGACGATGTGCGCATTCCTGAGGCGCCGCTGGACATTCTTGCACAGCATCTTGTCTCTATGGGCTGCACTGCACGATGGGAGCGGGCGGAGGCGCTGAAGCTGGTTCGAAGGGCGTACCCTTACCGGGGACTATCCGCAGAGGACTTCGATGCGGTTCTCGACTACCTTGCAGGCGGAGGTGCTTCGCTGCGCGCGCAATACACGGAGACGTTTGGAAAAATCACACTGGATGATGAGGGATTCGAGGTGCGTGACAACCGTGTGCGCCGGGAGTTTTTGCAAAACGTGGGGGTGATTCCCAATGTGGGGCAGGTGCGCGTAAAGCTGCATACGCACACGCTTGGAACGGTGGAGGAATTCTTCATCCGGCAGCTGTCCATCGGAGATATTTTCGTGCTCGGAGGACGCACGGTGAAGCTCGAAAAGGTGAGCCAGATGGAGGCCTGGGTGACGCGGGCTGATGGGGCGCGGCCCACCATCCCGCGGTGGAATGCCAGCAAGATGCCGCTGAGCAATCGGGCGTGCCGGGAGATCGCGGATTTTCGCGGCGAGGTGCGGGGCCGCATTGAAGGCGGGGCTGAGGCTGCGGCGATGCAGGAATGGATCGCCACGCGGCTCGATTGCGGCACGCGCAACGCGGAGATCATCTGGAAAATGCACGCTGCACAATGCGAGGTGAGCGAGATCCCCTCCCCTGATTTCCTGCTCGTGGAGGAGCTACTCGAGGACCCAAAGCGCGATTCGTTGCCGGAGCTTGCGGACGCAAAAAAGAAGCCCCGCCGTAAGGCGGTGCGCACGACCTCCGCAGTTGCCCGGCACTACTTTTTTCACTCACTCATCGGTCGCGCGGCAAACGATGCGCTCGCGCGCGTGGTGGCCTATCGGCTGGGCAAGCTGCGCGGAGGCAACGCCGTGGCCACGCCGCACGATTACGGCTTCGTGCTCACGGTCACTGCGTCGCAGCATTTCACAGCGGAAGAACTGCCCGCGCTGCTGGCACCCGAAGGATTCGAGGCGGCGTTGCATGACGTGCTCTCGCAATCGGAGATGATGAAGTATCACTTTCGCAACGCCGCGCAGACCGGGTTGATGGTTTACCGAAACTATTTCGGTGAGCAAAAGAGCGTGCGAAAGCTGAGTTGGAGCGCGGAGGTGATCTTCAATGTCCTGCAACGCCACGAGCCGGACCATGTCCTCATGCGCGAGGCCAAGCGCGATGCGGTCCACACTTACATCGACATTGATGGGGCGATCGCGTTCCTGGAAAAGGCTGCGGCCAGACCGATGCGCATCCGTCCGGTCCATCGGGTGCCGCCGCTTTCCTTCGCGCTCTTCGCGACCAAGATCAAGGAAGCGCTGCTGGTCGAAGATCCCCGAGAAACGATGGAGCGATTGTATCATCTCTGGTGG
>JAYUWZ010000947.1:0-6015 GCA_043753265.1 Verrucomicrobiaceae bacterium | reverse complement strand
ATACTTCAGGTCCTGGGTGCGCTGGCCTATACTGGAGAACGCGAAAAACTGGTTCCCCGCGCCCACGCGGGCCGGGCCGTTCATCGACACATGGTGCTGCAGCCAGCAGCCCTTCCCCAGCACCACGCCGGCCCCCACGACGCAGTACGGCCCAATCTCGCACCCGGCGCCAATCTCGGCATTCGGGTCGATCACGGCGGTGGGATGGATGTTCATCTGCATGCGACGGGTTTGGACGATTTCCTTTATGAAGAATGCCCCCGTGCTTTCGCAAGCGCTGATCTCGGTAGGGGCATCCGAAGACACGACGCGCGATGCTATGCTTATCCTTACTCCCCTAACCCCTGTCATCTTTGTAGGAGCTTTAAGCGACTGAAAGATCCCGTGAAATTCCAAAGCATTGGGATCGCCGTGAAATTCCACGGGATCTTTCAGTCGCTGGAAGCTCCTACAAAGATGACAGGGGTTAGGGGAGAATAAACACACACAGATCGGCGTTGCCTACATCCCCAGCTCCTCGATCTGTCGCCGCTGTTTCTTCGTTGGCCGTCCCGTGCCTTGCGGTCGAAACACCGGTGCCAGAAATGAAGGCTCGCGGCGTTTCGCGTATTCCTCCGGCGGGGTGAGATCCTCCGCAAATTCCGCCACGAGTTTCGCACTCACCCGCGAGGGCGGCATTGCCACCACGCGCACGGTGCGGGTGATGTCCCCGACGCGCGCCACGATCAAATCCAGGGCGCGCACCTCGCGCGCAGGCTTTGCCGCGAGCTCGTTCACCGTCACGTGCCCGGCCTTGATGGCCTCCGTCGCATTCGTGCGGGTTTTGTAAACACGGACCGCCCAGAGCCATTGATCGAGTCGCATACAGATTGGTTCCCCGAACATGCGCGCATCCTGCCCAAAAAACAAAACCGGAAATCACGGGAGCATGGACCTATCCGACTTTCGTCCGATTTTCGGATTTCGCGAACCGAGCTACATCCTCGGCCATGAAAACAAATTCCATTTCGCGCATTGCCAGTCTGTTCCGCCGCGCCGCGCTGGCACTGGCGCTGCCGCTGGCCATGGTCCCGGCGCAGGCCTCCTTTGTGCAAGGCGCGGACATGTTCAATAGCGCACCGGCTATCGTGGTGACCAATGATCAAAGCGTCCCCTTCGAGCAAAGCACGGCCACGGCGGAGAATGGCGAGCCTGCCATCCTCGGCGTGATTCCCGCGCGCAGTGTGTGGTGGAAATGGACAGCGCCGGCAAACGGATTTGTGATCATCGAGACTGTCGATGTGGTCGACTTTCTCGGCTCCGATCTCACGGTGGATCCCTTCCTCGCGGCCTACACGGGCACCTCGGTGAACAGCCTCACCACGGTGGCCCAGAACGCCGACTTTCGCTCGTTCTTTGCAAGCCGCATCACCTTTGCCACCACCGCCGGCCAGGAATACCGCATCAAGCTCGACGCCAACACCACGCTCACCGTGGGGCGTGCGCAGATATCCCTGCGCTTCTTCGAGCGCGGTGCCCGGAGCTACAAGGGCGTCGTTTTCCTGAACTATGAAAAGGGAGGCCAGGCCTTCGTGTCCCTCTCGCTCACGGCGGCGGGCACCTACACGGGAAAAATCCAGAGCGGTGGAAAGACGTATCCATTCTCCGGGGCGGTAAGTGCGGATGCGCGTATCGTCCTCGGCATGCCCGGTGCGCCCGTGGAAAAACCGGTGCTGCTCGAAATCGATCTCGCCCAGTTCAATGGCAACCTGCCCATGGTCCTGCACGATGGCACCTCCGTTGCCTCCACGGTGCTCTACCCCAGCCGGGTCTTCACGAAAGCGCAGCCCGCGCCCGTGGCTGGCTATTACACGGGTTATGTGGAAACCAATCGCAATGGGTTTTACACCGCCCGGGTCTCGCCCACAGGCTCCGTGAAAATCGTGGGCAAGACCGGCGACGGCGCGCCTTTCACAGCGGGTGGCAGTCTCACCGCCACTCAAAATCCCGTGCAGTTCAACATCCCATTTCAGTCCATGATGTTTGCCGGGAAAGGGTTTTTGATCGGCGGGCTGCGCTTCACGGACGCTGCGGTGAATGGCATCGATTCCAGTGTTTTTACAAACCGCTACTTCCGCCCTGCCTCCACGGGGGTGTTTCTTCCTGCGGGAGTGAAGGCCGTCGTAAGCATGCCGGGCGCGCAGTATACGCCACCCGTGGCGGGCCAGCGCGCAGCGGGCTTTCTCAATGGCACAAACGGTGCGGGCGTGTTTGCAGTCACCGCAGCAGGAGCGGAGATAGGAGCCTTTGCCGAGTCCATCACCTTCACCCCGTCGAACGCCTTTGTGTTCACCTCGCTCACTCGGAAGCCCGCGCTGAAACTGAACCCCAAGACCGGTCTGGTCACGGGCAGCATCCGCGAACCCGCCGGAGTCCCGCGCAAGCTCACCGGAGTGCTCATGAGCAACGGCCCGCTCAGCCTGCGAGGCTTCGTCTCCGGCGCAACCACCACTGCAAACTTCGAGGTGAAGCCATAAAACAAAGCGCCCGGCAGCGAACCGCTGCCGAATCGTAAATCGTAAACCGTAAATCATAAATCCCTCAGCTTTCCCTCCGTGCGGAGACGTGCCACACACACTCCATGCGTGCCCTCCTTCTCCTCAGTCTTAGCGTGTCTGCGCTTGCCGCCGATCCTGTCGTCGATTTCCAGCCTCTTGCCGCGCAGGTGCGGCGGGTGGTGGAGGCTCTGGAGGCGATGGGCGAGCCGCTGCCTCGTGAGCAGAGGGCGGCGCTCGATGCCGCGCTCGCGAGTGGCGACTCGGCAAAGATCCAGGCCGCGCTGCAGCCGCTCGTGCTTTTCGAAGTGAACATTAATCCCGAGCTGCGCGTGAAGGCCTCGGCGGGCGCGGCAAAGGCGCGGCTTGTCGAGGGCGGATGGCGGCAATTCCTTGTAAAGGTCCACAACGAGGCCGGTGCCACCGCGCCGCTGCGTGTCACGAGTCCGCAGGGAATGAAGGTCTACACCAGCCAGGTCGCGCGCGAATACAAGGCCAAGCCGGGCGAGATTCCTTTTGCCGAGCGCTGGCTCGATCTCTCCATGCCCGAGGCGAAACCCCTGCTGCCCACGCTCAGCGGGCTGGCCGTGGAATACCGCGTTATCTCTCTCTATGCGCGCGACGCCGGAAAGCGCGAGGGCCGCTTCACGTTCGACGTGGGGCAGGGGACTCAAGACCTTGGCTTTCGCGCCGAGGCGGATGTGCTTTTCGAGTGCGCGCCCGCGCGCGAAATCACCCTGCGTGTACGTGATGAAAACGGCGAGCCGGCCACGGGCTGCTTCCTCATTCGCGACAGCGCACAGCGCGTCTACCCCTCGCAGGCCAAGCGCGTCGCGCCGGATTTCTTTTTTCACCCGCAGGTCTATCGCGACGATGGCGCAAAGCTGCGCCTGCCCGATGGCACGTATGCCATTGAGTTCACGCGCGGCCCCGAGAGCCTCGCGGAACTGCGCACGGTGACCATCGGCGCGGATACCAAGGAACTCGCATTTCAGGTAAAGCGCTGGATCGATCCCGCCGCGACCGGCTGGTGGAGCGGCGACCACCACATCCACGCCGCAGGCTGCGCGCACTACGCAAACCCCACCGAGGGTGTGCACGCGCCCGACATGGCACTGCACTGCCGGGGCGAGGATTTGAAGGTCGGCGCGAACCTCACGTGGGGGCCGTGCTTCGATTATCAAAAGCAGTTTTTCACCGGCAAGGAGGACAAGACGTCCAAGCGCCCCTACATCCTGCGGTACGACATCGAGGTCTCCGGCTTTGGCTCGCACAAAAGCGGGCACCTCTGCCTGCTGCGCCTGCGTGACCAGATGTATCCCGGCGGCACCGGTAGCGCGCACTGGCCCACGCTGGGCCTCAACACGCTGCGCTGGGCGAAAAAGCAGGGTGCAGTTGTCGGCCCCGCGCACAGCGGCTGGGGGTTGTCGATGCCCGACAACAAGCTGCCCAGCTACCACGTGCCGCCCTTCGACGCCATCGGCGCGTGCGAATACATCATGAACGTGACCCACGAGGTCGAGGGACCCGAGGGCAAGCCTGTGCCCGCCGTCGATTTCATGAGCACCGTGGACACGCCCGCCACGTGGGAGTTGAACATCTGGTATCACACGCTGAATGCCGGGTTCCGCACGCGCATCAGCGGCGAGACGGATTTCCCCTGCATCTACGGCGAGCGCGTGGGCCTCGGCCGCAGCTACGTGAAACTCGACGGCCCGCTCACCTACGACGACTGGTGCGAGGGCATCCGCAAAGGCCGCTGCTATGTGAGCGACGGCCGAACGCACCTGCTCGACTTCACAGTGGACGGCCTGGGGGTAGGCGACGTGCGCGGCGACGTGAAAAGTGGAGAGGTGAAAAGTGGAGAAGTGCCCCGCACCGATGCCACGTCTCAACCTCTCACCTCTCCACTTCTCACGTCGGCGAACGGCCCCAGCGAACTCCGCTACGCCGCCCCGATCAAACTCCCTGTCACCGTCCGCGCCGCCGCGCTGCTCCCGGAAAAGCCCGACCCGAAAATCCGCGGCCTTGGCAAAGTCACGGTCCCCTGGGGCAGCCCGGCGGACAAACCGTTCTGGCACATTGAGCGCGCCCGCATCGGTGCCACGCGCGACGTCCCCGTGGAACTCATCGTCAACGGCGAAGTCGTGGCCACCCAAACCATCCCCGCCGACGGCACCACCCGCGACCTGAAATTCGAAGCCGCCCTGGAAAAATCGAGCTGGGTCGCCATCCGAATCCTCCCCGCCGCCCACACCAACCCCGTCTTCATCGAAGTCGCAAACAAACCCATCCGCCCCAACGCCAAAAGCATCGAATGGTGCATGGCCGGCCTCGAAGCCTGCTGGAAAATGAAGGAATCCACCTACGCGGCTGCTGAGAAGGAGCAGGCCAAGGCCGACTATGACCACGCCCGGAAAGTGTATAGGACGCGACTGGAAGAGGCGAATTTTGGCAAATGAACTTCGATCAGTGCTTCCGAAGCGGTCGCACGCCAATCTCTGTTCGCAGTCGTGAGAGGTTTTTACGGAGATTGGAGTCGACCGAAAAGCCGTCGTCATCCTTTTCCTCACTCTCAAGTGGTGTCCGAACCTGGGCTAGAAACTCGGAAACAGTAGAAGTAAGACGACGCTTCAGATCATCGGAACCCTTTGCTGTATTCTCATATTCAATATAGCGAAGATTCCTTAAGTTGAAAGGTACGTCAGAGGCATTTCTCACCAATAAAATAGGGCATCTCTGTATTCCATAGCATAGGCCTAGTTCGAATATTACATTCGGATTTTTATCAGTTAGGTCCGCCACGACAACCTCAGCTTTCCTAATCCATTCCCAAACTTGAGCTAATATTGAACCCGGCTTATAAATATCCTCGGCCTTTTTAACTAAAATATTGTTGGCCTCCATGGCAGGTTTTATGGCAAGGTCAAAAATATTTCTAAAATCATCAGTGTGAGGCATTAAGACAAACCCCGTCCCTCTTTCAATTACAATGCCTTGGCCCTGTAAAACAGATTCGGTTTGCAAACGTTCGAATTTTGGAACTCCCGAAAACGTGCTTGCGTACTCAACCCCTGCAAAACCTTGAGGTAATTGTTCGCGTTTTTCTAGTTTTTCTCTTTCGACACCAAGGCGTTCGCTTAATACATCAATTATATTTGAACCAGAAACCACAATTGGAGGAGCTTCAGAAATTTGCTTCATTAAAACAGAAAGTTTTTCTGAAGCCTCCTTTTCAGTATCGCGCAATGTAGCGGCCAATTGGAAATTCTGCGATTTAATCGCGCTTTCTTTTTCCTTTTTAATGGCTGCAAAGTGTTGTTTTATTTCTTTAATGTCCGGATGTTGCAAGTCCCCAGCAAAACGAAGGGAAAGAGCTGCTTCATCAAGTAAATTAAGAGCATTAGCTGGTTGACGACGAGGCGCAAAATATAATTCGCTAAACTCCGCAGCGAATTCGACGGCCTCGTCCGTGATTTTT
>JAYUWZ010000946.1:0-6020 GCA_043753265.1 Verrucomicrobiaceae bacterium | reverse complement strand
CACATCAAGCTCGAGACTGTGCCCGAGCGCACGACGACCCGCGTGATGGACCTCATGACGCCCATTGGCAAAGGCCAGCGCGGGCTCATCGTGGCACCGCCGCGCACGGGCAAGACGACCCTTCTCAACCACATCGCGGAGGCCGTGGTGAAAAATCACCCCGACATGAAACTCATCATCCTGCTCGTGGACGAACGTCCCGAGGAGGTGACGGATTTCAAGCGCGCCATCCCGCAGGCGGAACTGTGGGCGAGCAGCAACGACATGGATGTGAAGTCGCACACGCGCATCGCCACGCTCGCCATCGAGCGTGCGCGCCGTCTCGTCGAGAGCGGCTCGGACGTGTTTGTGCTCATGGATTCCATCACCCGCATGGGCCGCGCGTTTAACAACGCGCTGACCGGCGGCGGCCGCACGATGAGCGGCGGTGTGGATGCCCGCGCGCTGGAAATGCCGCGCAAGATTTTCGCCGCTGCACGCAACACCGAGGAGGCCGGCAGCCTCACGATCGTGGCCACTGCGCTCATCGATACCGGCAGCCGCATGGACGAACTAATCTTCCAGGAGTTCAAGGGGACTGGAAACTGCGAGATCGTGCTCGACCGCAAGATCAGCGATCAGCGCGTGTATCCTGCCATCGATATTTTCCAGAGCGGCACCCGCCGCGAGGAACTCATCCTGCCCGCTGATTCGCTGCACAAGATCAACGTCATTCGCCGGGGGCTCAGCGGGCACAAGCCGTTTGAGGCCATTGAGCGGATGCTGAGCTTCCTGAAGCGCTTCCCGACGAACGAGCAGTTGCTCCGGGAGATTCCGGGGTAAGGTTCGCTCGTGAGACGTGAGACGTGGAGACGTGGAGACGTGAAACGTTGGCTGCCTCTCGACACTGGGAGATTTGTCGTCCGGTAGAGCGAGGTTGAAAACCTCGCCTACTTTGGGGGCATCTGCTTTGCTGCCGCGATGATTCGCTTTCTGCTTGTCCTCATTTTCCCCACGCTCCTGCTTGCCGGCGATCGGCTGGTGGTTGATGACGAGGCGTTTGTGGAGAAGTGTACCGCAGGCGCGGCGGCGCTGCAAAAGGAGGGCAAGCTCGTGCCTATCGCAAAGCTTCGTGAGCAACTCGATCGCAAGTCCGCGGATATCGCGCTGCCCGAGCCACGCAAGGAAAAGCTCTCCGCGCCGGATGTCTACGAACTGCTGCGCGGCAGCACAGTGGTGGTGGCCACGTTTTTCAAATGCACGGAATGCAACGATTGGCATTTTGAGAGTTCGTCGGGTTTTGTAGCTGCAGACGGGGTGGTGAGCACGTGCCATCACGTCGTCGATTTCGAGGATGAGCGGATGAAAGAGGGCTGGCTCGTTGTTGCCGACTCCTCGGGGAAAGTATTCGCAGTCTCCGAGGTGCTAGCGACGAACAAGGACGCGGATACGTGTCTCATCCGGGTTCCGGGGCTTTCCGCCAAGCCCCTCGCGCTTGCGAGCAAGGCGCGGGTGGGGGAGAGCGCATACTGCCTCAGCCACCCGGATGGTAATCATTGGGTCTTCACCGCGGGAATGGTCTCGCGGTACTTCATGAATCACGAGGACCCCGACACCGGCGAAAAATTGAAGCCGTCGCTCTACGTAAACGTGACTGCCGAGTATTCACCCGGCAGTAGCGGGGCCCCGGTGGTGGACGAACGTGGCAACGTCATCGCGCAGGTGGAAAGCATCACCGCGAGCCTGGAGGAAGAGAATGGCGAAAAGGGCGATACGGTGACCACCAGCTATGGAATGCCGCATCGTTCGTGCGTCGCAGCGGAGGAGATTGCGAAGCTGGTGAAACGTGCAACGCCCAACGTCCAACATCCAACGCTCAATGGCGCAGGCGACGGGAGGAAGACCTCCGAGTAATCATAGCGGCTGAGGTGCCCTTGCTGCGAGGAGTCGCCGATTTTTGCTGTAGTAGGAACGAGAGTCGCTCAAAGCTTCGAAGCATCGCAGCAGTCCGAGGGCGCTTCGCACTTCAGCTACGTTATCACTCTTCCTGTTGTTCTGCCTTGGCGCGGTAGAATACTGCCACGTTTCCGACCTGCATGATCAGTTCGCTCTTTGTGCTCTCGGCGATCTTGGGGGCGAGGTCGTGCTTCTCTTCCTTGAAGGCGCTGAATTTCATCTTCACCAGCCCGTGTTGCGACAGGGCGGTGTCGAGGCTGCGCAGGAAAGCCTCGCTCATTCCGGCGAGGCCGAGTTTCACGATGGGCTCAAGAAGTTGTGCGCGGGATTTCAGGTCGCGCTTTTCAGCATTGGTCAGTGGCACGCGCTAAACATGCTTGATTAGGTCGCCCGCTGCAAAGCGGACTTTTGCCAGTTCCGCATATTTATCCGTGGGTGCCCGGTAGCCCGCCGCGCAGGCGACCACCGTGGCGTAGCCCGTTCCCTCGAGGCCGAGAATCTTGTCGTACTGGTCCGGGGCGATGCCTTCCATGGGGCAGGCATCCAAGCCAAGCATCGCGCAATTCGTCATGAAACTTCCGATGGCGATGTACGCCTGGCGCGTGGCCCATTCCTTGAGCCAGCCTTCCTTGGCGGCTTTTGCGGCGAACCCTGCAATGATGTTGCGGTAGCCGGTGAGGGATTCGACGGTGACCCCACGGGTTGCTGCAGTGCTTGCGATAAACGCGTCGACCTCGGCTTCCCCGAGACTGGTGCGGGCGGTGAAAACCACGTGATGCGAGCAATCCGCAGGCTGGGTCTGGTTCCACGAAACAGGCACCAGCGCTTGTTTCACAGCGGGATCCGTGACGACGATGAACTTCCATGGTTGCAGGCCAAACGAGGAGGGGGTGAGGATCAGCGCCTCTTCCAAGGCCGCCCACACGTCGGCAGGAATCTTGCGGGTGGCGTCGAATTGCTTGGTGGCGTAGCGCCATCGGAGTTGGGTGAGCAGCGAATCGGGCGTCAAAATGTTCATCCCGCGCATTTACGCGGGAGGGTGGTGGGTGGACGAGAGGAAACGGTGGCGGAATGACGAATGACGAATGACGGTCATTTCCCCGTCTACCCGTGGATTACGAGCTCGATGTTTTCCGGAAGCTGGCTGGCTACGCTTTCCACCACGTTGCCTTTGAGCAGGCGGGCCATGCCGGAGCGATGGGGGGCGCCGAGCATCACGGTATCAGCACCGAGAGTGGCGGCGACATCGACGATCGTGTCGGAAGGGTCGTTGCTTGCGATATAGATCGGTTGCACGCACACATCCACTTCCTCGCCGAGCTTGAGCATGAGCGACATGATGGCGGCGGCATTGGGATCGTCCTGCCAGCGGGTTTTTCCCGGTGAAGCGGTGGGGCCGCCCAGGATCACGGCGACTTCCTTTACGTAGAGCACGTAAAGCACGGCCTTGTGCAGCCTGGCCTCGGTGAGCGCGTACTTTAGCACGGGGGTTGCGCCACGCGCGGCGACCAGGATTTTCCGGCCTTCCTCGAGCGGCGACGGGCGGAGCTTGTCGATGGCCTCCTGGCTCACCGTCGCGGCGAGTTCCTTGGAAACAGTGATCGTCGCGAGGCCGCTGGCCTTGTGGGATAGCGAGCGCAGCCAGAAGCCGACGCCGAGGATGATGACAACGAAGAAGAGCGCGAGATGCTTGTCGTAAGCCAGCGTGACCTCGACGCAAAAGAGCACGGCAAAAGTGCTGCCGCAGAGGAGGCGCTCCCATTTTTTGAGCGGCAGGGCATAGTTGAACGTGGTGGAGCCGAGGTTCACTGTGATGGCACCCACCACGCCGATGGCGTAGAGGTCACCGAGATGTACGAGCGCTTTGTCGGGGTCGAGCATCGTAAAGAGCAGCACGGCGATGGGCAGCGCCATGGCCACGACGAGCGGGAGCCTTGGCACGCCGTGCTTGTTCAAGGCCAGAAACGGGCGAGGCATTTCACCGTCGCGCGCCAGGGTGTACATGATGCCGATGAGCGCTGCGATGGCGGTATTCACCGCGCTGAGCAGCAGGAGACCCACCACCACACCTACTACGATGCCCATGATGAGACCGAAATGGTGCCCAAAATGCTTTGCGCCAAACTCCTCGCCGATCACGCGCAGAAGATGGGAACTGTCCGCAATCATGCGGGCCTCCATCGTCATGTGCGGCTCCATGGCGGAGTGGCCCCACGTATAAAGGGACATGGCAGCCCAGCCGAGGAGCGCTGTGCCAAAGACCACTTCCACTGCGACGATGAGGATCGCCTTGCGGGCACCCTTTGCCACGACTGGCTTGTCCGGTGTGGAGCCCCGGTCGAGTTTCATCACGCCGGTGAGATTGGCGATCGCCTCAATGCCGCTCAGGGCCAGGATCGCCGCTACGAAGGCATGCCACATTTTTCCCACGCTGTGATCCGGCGGGAGCGGCTTTAAGTCCGTGGTGAGGAATGGTACCGACATGCCGATGAGCACGATCACCAGCAGAACCATGGGGATGGCCAGACCCACGGCCAGTCCGCCGCTATGGCGCGGACCGAAGGAGTTCAGAAAACCGAAAGCCAGGATGACTAAAATCGTCAGAGGCGGCACCCACACATTGGGTATGGAGGGGGCAAAATATTTCAGGGCCTCGTACCCACTCAGCGCGGCCGTGACCGCGAGATCGGCAACGAGCAGGAGCGCACCCACAATCGCAAGCGCGCGCCCCTGGCTGCGGGCTGCGGCATAGACGCCGCCGCCATTGGGGAAATAGCGGCACACGGTCACGTAATTGATGCCCACGAGGCCGGTGATCAACGATACGGCGATGATCGTGTTGAGCGATGCGAAGCCGAGTGCCAGGAATGCGTAGCCAATGACGTAGGCCTTCGAAGTGCCCCAGTCGCCGTACAGCATCGCGGCTGCGCGTTTCCAATCGAGGTTTCGGGGTGGTGCTACATCCAGGGACGGTCCCATTGTGAGAAAATTTTAAAAGGTTGCGCCGGTTGCGAAGATGCAACGGCGGATGAAATCAGCAGAGGTGGGGACCCGATTGTGCGGATGGGGGAGTCACGACGAAAACCAACTGCATCCAGGCGGCGAAGCGCTCAGGTATGGGACCGATAACAGGTAGAATTTTCAAGCTGGCCGCCAAACGTAGCGGGGAGTTGGTGCCGTGTCAAATCGTCGGCAACAGGCCAGGGGCGGGAAATGGACGCGGGACCTTCGATGGAACACCTTTTGCTTTCTATGGATATGGGCCAGCCCAGCTCACCGATATTTCGTGTCCATGAATCTCTCCTCTCTTTGCGCGGGCGTCTTGTTGCTGGCCCTGCACACCTCCTTGCAGGCGGCGCCTCCCATCCTGGACTGGCAGTCGCGTGGGGTGGGTGGCGGAGGGGCTTTATTTTCGCCGTCCTTCAGCCCACACGATGCCAATGAAATGTGGATCTCGTGCGATATGTCGGAGTTGTTCCGTTCCAAAGCGCTCGGCACTTCATGGCGGATGGTGCCCTTCCGGCAAATCCAGGGAAACCGTGAGTCCTGCGTGCGATTTACCTCGGACCCCAATGTGGTCTTCACCATCGACTATGCAGGCGACGTGCGAAGGCCGTCCCGAAGTGCCAATGGCGGGAAGACGTGGACGCCGCTCGCTGCCGATCCGACTGGCAGTGAGGCATACGGCATTTGGGCGGACCCCGAGAGCACCCAGCGTCTGGTGCTGAGCGGATATCAAGCCATCTACTTTTCCAGCAACGGCGGGAGCAACTGGGCATCTGTTTACTCGAATTCAAACGCGGGGAATGGCGTGCGCATTGCCGGTGTTTTCTGGGATGGCACGGACATCGTCATCGGAACGAATGTGGGGGTGGTCGCGAGCACGAACAACGGCGCAAACTTTGCACTGAGCGCGCTCACTGGGATACCTGCCGCCCAGGATATCGTTTCCTTTTCCGGCGCGCGCTCGGGGAGTGTGCGTCGGCTGGCCTGCGCTACGATTCCCTCGCAGGTTTACAACGATCAAACGGTGGAGGAATTTTATGAAGAGCTGAGCGGTAGCACACCCAAGCTCTATACGCTGG
>JAYUWZ010000945.1:0-2795 GCA_043753265.1 Verrucomicrobiaceae bacterium | reverse complement strand
CTTCCTGGCGGCTTGTGCACGCTATGGAGCGGCACGCTTTCGACTTGCCTCGCTTGAGGGCAGAGACGCTGCAAAGCATGCGGGGAAACTGCTGGCGTTTGTGCTGGGGTCCCTTCTCCTCCTCGCTTTTGCGTGGCTATTCCTCTGCCTCGCCGTGGTATTCCTGCTCGCCAATGCACTGGGCGGTTCACACGGCTTGCTCTGGGCGTCGTTAATCATGGCAGGCGGCCATTTTTTCGTGGCGATTCTGCTCGTCCTCAGCGCCAAATCCGGCATCAGCAAACCGCTCTTCCCGCTCACCGCGGAGGAACTCAAGAAAGACCAACAATGGCTGGAGACGCCGACAAAGCCGAACTAATCGCCCAGATTGCCGCCGCGCGTGCCCAAATGGCGGAAACCGGCCGCGCCCTCGAGCAGGCCGGCGAGGCGTTGAAGCACAAGCTCGACGTGCCAGCCCGGGCCAGGGCCAGCTACCAGAAAAACAAGGTGGCCTGGCTCACCGGCGCAGCCCTCGCCGGCTTTCTGCTGAGCCGGCTCCCCGCCCGCCAAAAGACCGTTTACGTGGAGCGCAGCACCGGCCAGGCCCTCGGCACGGCAGGAAAGCTCGGCAAACTCGGCATGCTGTGGGGAGCCTTGAAATTCGCCACCAGTTTTGCAAAACCCTTCCTTGCCGACATGGTCGGCCAGCGTGTTCAGGACCTCGCGCAGCGCTTCGCCGGGCAGGCCGCGTCAGAGGAGCCGCAAAAAAATCAACCCCCTCGCACAAACGGCTGATACTCTTGTCCGTTACGGGAGTTTATGTTCCTAACGGAAAGTTTGGTTTGCCTTCCACCCATTCACCGTTACGTCTCACCGCACTTTTTTTTGAATGCAAGAACACCCTCAGCCAGTCGCTTCCCAGCCACGAGTCGTCTCCGTTGGAGCCGGCGCTCCGGAACACACGCAAATTCAAGTCGTGAACGAACAAGTCGTCCACGCTTACCAGCACGTCGATACCTACCTCCACGTAGGACAGGAATCCGCAGCATCGGATATCCACCTCGCTGTGAATGTGCAGCCCACGTGGCGTCGCAACGGCAACCTTGAGCCCATCTGGCTCCAGGCCGATCAGCTCACCGCCCACGACACTGAAGTGCTCGCCATGAGCTTCCTCACGGACAGCCAGAAAAAGCGCCTCCACGAAAAGGGCGACATCGACTTTGCCTACGCCACCGATTTCGGCCGCTTCCGCGCCAGCGTGGTGCGCCACCGACTCGGCTTCGACCTCGTTTTCCGTATCATCAATACGAACGTCCGCACGATGGACGAACTTGGCCTGCCTGACACGTTGAAGATGCTCTGCCAGTACCACAACGGACTGATCCTCGTGACGGGTTCCGTGGGCTCGGGCAAAAGCACCACGCTGGCGGCGATGATCGACTACATCAACGAGACCCGGCGCGACCATATCATCACGCTCGAGGACCCGATTGAATACGTCATCAACTCCCGCAACTGCCACGTGACGCAGCGCGAGGTGCATACGCATACGAAGAGTTTCGCCGCCGCGCTTCGCGGTGCGCTCCGCGAGGATCCCGATGTGATCATGGTCGGAGAAATGCGTGACCTGGAAACCATCCAGCTCGCCATTACCGCATCCGAGACGGGTCACTTGGTGCTCGCAACCCTGCACACCGGCAGCGCGGCCCGAACCCTGGATCGTGTGCTCGACGTGTTCCCCGTGGATCAACGCGAACAGATTCGCGTCATGGTCTCGGAATCCCTGCGCGGCGTCGTGTCGCAGCAGCTCGTGCCCCGCGCCGATGGGCGTGGCCGCGCACTCGCACTCGAAATCCTCCTGCGCACGGAGGCCGTCGCCGCAAACATCCGCGACGGCAAGACCTTCATGCTTCCAGGCGTGATGCAGACCGGCGGTAAAATGGGCATGCGTCTCATGGACGACTCCCTACTCGCGCTGTACCATGACGGGCTCATCACTGCCGAGGAGGCCTACACGCGCTCCGAGCAGAAGGTCATCATGCGCCAGCACCTGCAAGGCCGCTAAACCAGTTCAGTTCCTGCACACTTTTTCCCTGCTCTCCCGCCATGGCATATATTGACCAATTCTTTCAGTTCCTTGTGGATCACGGTGCGTCCGACCTTCATCTCGGCGAAAATCAGCCGCCCAAAATGCGCTTGCACGGCACCATCGTGCCCATTCGTGACACCCCGCTCACGCATGATGAGCTTGCGGGGATGATGAGCGAAATCTCCGGCCCGCAGCGCTGGCAGCGCTTCATCGAGGCGGGCGATCTCGATTTCGCCTACGAGATGAATGAGCACTCGCGCTTCCGCTGCAACTACCTGAAGCAGACGAGCGGCTTTGGCTGCGTATTCCGGCTCATCCCCACGAAAATCATGTCACTCGACCAGCTCGGCATCCCGCCAGTGGTCAAGGAATTCGGCCACATGCGCGGCGGCCTCGTGCTCGTCACGGGCCCCACGGGCTCCGGCAAGTCCACCACGCTCGCGGCGCTGATCGACTACATCAACCAGAACTTCACCCGCCACATCATTACGGTGGAGGAACCGATCGAGTTCGTGCACGTCAACAAGGCGAGCATCGTCACCCAGCGCGAGGTGCCCGAGCATTGTGCGACCTTCGCACAGGGCCTCAAGGCCTCGCTGCGTGAGGATAGCGACATCGTGCTCGTGGGCGAAATGCGCGACCTGGAAACCATCCAGCTTGCCCTTACCGCCGCCGAGACTGGCCTGCTCGTCTTCGGCACCCTGCATACCAACAATGCGCGCAAAAC
>JAYUWZ010000944.1:0-12595 GCA_043753265.1 Verrucomicrobiaceae bacterium | reverse complement strand
GAATCCAAACTTATGCCAGGCAAAGCGAAACGTATCCTTGTCCCCCCAGATGATTTTGTAGAAGAAATCCGCGCGCCCTTCTTCATTCATCCACATGGCCAAATTGAGCGGCTCCCAGCATAGCGCCTTGTTCACCAAAACCTGGCCACTTTCAAATTCCGGCTCGTCTCGATAGGGGACCTCCATCAAATTCCAGATCGCACGCTCTGGCTCTGTGCGACCCACATCCGGCCAAAATACGGCTCCCGTCGCAAGGAAGGAAGGATCCTCAAAGAGATATTCGGGGTTGCGGATGGGAATGTTATCCGCATCGAGCGCCAGCACTTCCTCGAAAGGGGAGTATAAAATCGAAAATGGCTTGAGCGGCCATCCCTGGCTGAAGGTCCGGCCGACCTCCCGGGCCACCTGCTGTGCATCCACGCATTCGACGCCAAAAGGCTTCACCAACTGGCGCATCCGCTCGTCGATTTCCTCCGGGCCCCAATGCCAGAACTGAATGGGCAGCGTGCAGCCGAACTTCCTCAATATCCTCACCAGGATCCAGGCGTTTGTAAAATAGCGGAAGCCGCCCGCGCAAATGGTGATGCCGCGGCCTCTAAACCCGCCGGGATAGGGCTTAATCTGTTGCGCTGCGTGATCGACATCTTCCGGCAACAGCACTGCAATTTCCGATTCGGTGAGCTTTGATTGTAATTGGTACGACATTTATCGAGTTATGATCTTATCTACAGGCATGAGGCGGCATGCGGTCTCCTATGCAGGCTCGTTCTGCAGGCGATGGGTCGGCTTCGGAGGCAGGGGTTCGAAGGCCTGACACTTGATTTCTTTGAGGGTGATGGCATCGTGGAGATCCCCCAGAGCCCGGCTGACCACGTCCGAAAGCAAATGAGGAGGAGCCTCCGCCCGCACGTTCAGCAATATGCGACCACTGCGCAGTGGAGAGGCGGCTTTTTGGGTAAATTCCGGCTCCCGCCCGTTTCGCGTGCATTGAATCGTCGCCAGTTGTTCAGGCTCTCCCTCGTGCGACTGCATGGAGATTTTCAGATGCGCGATCTCCATTCGCAAATTCACAAAGTCATTGTGAATGCCACGGGCGATCCGGGCCAGCAATTCATTACTGTCGATCGCCTCCTCCAATCCTTGCGTGCCGGTTATCACAAATTCGTATTCTCCATTCAACCAGCCCAGCTTCGCCTCTCCCTTGGCATAGAGCTCATAGTCGACGTCCATGAATGGAAGGCTCTCGTGCTCGCGAGATAAGAGCTGCTCCCACCAGGACTCAAGATTTTTGCCGGTGCGAACGGACACCGGCAGCACTTGCTTGCCGGGGTATCGTTGCCGCAGATTTTCCAAAAGGAGCGTGAGCCGCTCCCCGGCCAGCATCTCGCACTTGTTCACGACGATCATTGCCGCCTCCTCCAGTTGCCGTTCGTAGATATAGGTGACTTCGTTCGAAAACCCGCTCCGCCCGCTCAACAAAGCGCTCACCCGAAAGGGGTCGACCATCACACTCAACGGTGAGAGGCCGTGGGCAAAGCCGTGGACGGACCGCATTGGCCCCAGCACAGTCGCGATCAAATCCGTGCAGCTCCCCACGGGTTCACCGAGGATGACGTCCACTTGCCGCTGCGCGGTAAAAGCCCTGATCGCCTCCGCGAGCGAGTCGCTTTTGCAACAAAAGCATCCACCGGCCACCTCCCTCACGGCGAATTGAGCCATGCGCGCCATCTGGCTATCCACCAGGCCGGGAGCCTGGTCATTCGTGATAATCCCCGCGGTCAGCCCCCTGGTCTTTTTCAACCAGGAAGCCAGGGCAATCACCGCACTGGTTTTGCCGGCGCCGAGAAAGCCGCCGATGAGGATAAAACGAAGGGGGTAATTCATGGCAAAGAGAGTTGCATTTTCTTTCGCTCCGGCTCGCTCAGGTATTTGGCCGAGTTTTGCAGAAGTTGAATCGAGGCTGCTTCATTCAGAGACTTCAATTCCGCCTTTAAAGCTTCCGGGTTACTGTTCGCGATCCTGCGGGAAAGCACTTGCGCGATCGCCTTGGCGGCGGTCTCGCTATTGGCTTCGAGGTACTGGCTGGAGAAACGGAGGCTGGTGGCCAGCGATTTTTCGCCCACGATCTTGAGGTAGGATGCTGTGGCGCTCGCCTGATTGAGCGGGTCGGGAATGCCAGCCAGCCAGCCAGCCACCTCTCCTGGGTCGCGTGCCCCCTTCATCGCAGCGGCCTTTGCATAAACCTGCTCGCGTTTTTCCGTTGAAGGAATCTTTTCCGCGATCTGCAAGGCTTTGCCGGGATCGCTCGCCATCAACTCTTGCGCCACTCGTTCATACACGCGAACCGCCGTGACTCCCGCGGCAGGCAAATCGACCACCTTTCCCTCGGCCAGGGCCTTGGCGACGAGCACCTCCTGAAAACGATCGTGCAGCGCTCCTTTCTCCAATTTCCCCACCATGTCCAATGCCGTGGCGGTATTCATCCCAAACAATGCTTCCTCGAGGAGCTTGGTTTGCTGCAGTTTGACGGACGGGTCGGTAAAATTGCGTTCGTCCAATAGCAACTCGACGACCTGCCCGGGATCCTTTTTCACCGCACCGGCCACGGCCCGGGTGAGGAAGAAGGCTGGGAAATCTCTCTGCGCGAGCAAGGTCTGAACGGTTCCCACGGGATTCTCCTTCATCCAATGGTCAAACAACCGCTTCGCAAAGGTCGACTTCAAATGAAATGGGGCCGACCTCCACATACGAATGGCGTCTTCCAATGTGGACTCGCGCAGAAACTGATCAAAGGCCGCAAGGGAGATGTGGAACGCGGCCGTTCCTGTTTCACGAAACGCCTGCGCTAAGACGACGGTCGACGTCGATGGCTCGAACACAAGATCCTCCTCTGCCACCAAACCAGCAATCCCCTCTTCGTTGAGGAATCGAAGGTAACTCCCGTGGTCGGCGTAACGGAGGGCGCGCAGGTCGTTTTCCCAATCTGCAGATTGGATCGCCGAGAGACCGTTTTTGCGCCATTCACCCATCAGGCTGCGTAGCCGGAGCTGGATTTCGCCCGTGGGAGCGGCGCCATCCAATGAATGATTCCCCTGGCTTTCCCGCTGACCGGCCAGGGGGATGGGATGCCGAAAAATGCGGACTGCGGCAAAGGTAACGAGGGCCGCTACCAGCAAGAGGCAGACGTCCTGGAAATGGCGATATTTCTTCATCCAGCCAATGTCATCTAGGGGCCCTGGGCGAGAGTGTTTCGATGTAGCCAGGAATTACCGCGTCCCACTTTTTTCTGAGCCCATCGAGTATCTCCTGTTTCAGCTTTGGATCCTCGAGTGCATCCAGGTTGCGCACAACTTCCTCAGGTTGATCATAAGCATTTTTCAGCACCATCGAAAGAGCTTCCGCGCGGAGCTTTCCCGCCGGCAAGGTGGCCACCCACTCCGATGCGGCGGCCGGATCTTTTGCCGCCCAGACTTTCGCAATATCCAGTGTCGCGGAATCGCGCGTTTCACGATGGTGAAACTCAGGCAGAAGATTCACGGCCTCACTGGGGGAGAAATTGACGGCTTCCTCGATCAATCGTGAGACGACCTTTTTGGCCTCGCCCGACCCTTCCTTCTCATTGGCAAAGCCAACACTCGCCGCCTTTCTCGTCGCGTAGGAGAGGTTGAGCGCGGGGCTTTCGGCCGTGTCGGAACAGAGGATCCCCGCGATGGCCTGGCTTTTCAACGCTGGATCGCTGGTGCCTTGGAGCGCGGCCAGTGTCGCGGGAAAATTTTGCGCAGCGGCGAGCTGCAACATCGGGAGCATGACGGAGCCCCGCTGCTCGACCGGCAGTTGCAGCGCCTGCTGTATCGCCAGCGCGGGGTCACGGGACAAAGTCGCGCGGATCGACATTTCCTGGGCTTGAGCGATGAGGCGCTGGCGGTCTTTTGCGGGCAAGGCGCCTGTCCACTGCTGGACTTCTGATGGCGTGATGTCCGGAACCCTGCGCACCGCCTCCGCAAGCAGGTCGATGTTCGGTGAACGCCCCTGACCTCTGTTTTCCAAGTAGTATCTTGCGCCGCGAGCCGTCGGAACGAGGTGCGCGGGCGCGTTGGGCTGGTCCTCGTACCACACAAAGGCGGAGTCCAGCAGCTTGTCGCGTTGGGCGGGAGAAAGCCCCGCCGTCCAATTCGTGCAGGTTTCGGCATCATAATTCAGGAGGGCCGCGACCATGAGCGATTGTGTTTTTGGAAGCAGGCGACTCTGCTCGAAAACGCGCGCGGCCGAGGCCATTTCCGATGGCGATTCCTGAGCCAGCGCGAAAAGGTAGCCATGAATCGCCAAGTTTGCCTCTTCTGCTTCCATCTCCGCCGAACGGCGGGCAAAGGCCATTGGGGATATCCCGCTTCTGGCCATCTCCGCTCCGAGTGCCTCAGCATCCGCCTTGGACGGCGAGACTGGCACCTGGAAGAGCGCAGTGTAGTAAGCAGTCGTTTGCAAAGAGAACCGAGCCGACGCTGGTGGGTCATCGAGGCTCTGGGCGAGCGTGAGGAGAGGCTCCAGGCGTGGCTTGCGATAGAGCCACTGCTTACGGACCGCGCGCGCCAGGACCGCAGGGGAAATAGCCGGTTTGGCCAGGTGGATCAGCGAGAAATCCTCCAGCGCACTCTCTTTCGGAACCCAAGGCCCACCGCGCAGCAACTCCACGATGACTGGCAATGCGTCGTCCTTCTCCAGGCCAGCCAGTAGCCTTACCACAGAAGTTTCAGAGGGCGAGGGAGATGCAAGCAGCCAGCGCAAAGCCTTGCCGCGAAGTTCCGCCTTTTCGAAGGGTTCCAGATTCGTATGTCGTATCAGTTGGAGGGTTTCGGCGAGTTTTTCCTCCAATGGACGGTTTGGTTGAGCCTCCAACCGGAGGCCATCAAACGCCAAGCGTACGCGTGTTGAGCTTTCGCTTGTTGCCGCTTTGCCTGACGGCGGGCTTTGGCCCGTCGGAGGCAGTGGTATCTCTGGACTATCCTTCGAGTTAGCGACGAAGGCAGGAAGGCCGCCGGCGATCATCCCTACAGCCGCCAGGGCAATATTGCGACGCCAAGTCATAACTCAGGCAGACACCCGGGATTACTGATGTCGCGCGTCGAGTGCAGTCCCCACCGGCAGCGGACTGCCGGTGGGGCATTGGCCTTTCGTCTCATGTGCAAGTCGGTAATCGCCCCGGACTTACTTCTTGGCGCACACGGTATTATTGATATGATCCGTTGTGCGTTTGACGTAGAAGGCTTCATTGCCGCAGTCCGCTAAGGCCGCACCGCCTGCAGGGGCGAGGTAGAGGTCGCAAACCCCACCGCCTTCTGCGACGTTGCAAGGAGCATCCTTGATCTTCTCGCACTTGCCGCCGCCGCCCGCTGCGCCGCAATCAATGATGATACCGTTGCGCGGGTTGCCTGATGCATCATTGGGTCTGGGAGAGCCATACGTCATGTGTGCCGCCCCGATGCCAAACAGCAGCATCGTGCCCGCCGCTTTTTTGATAAAGCTGCGGCGTGGAATGGTATTTCGGTCGTTATTGGTGTTCATGATAATTGAGTCTGTTGAGTTCCCTCTGCAGCCTTCCTCTCTCAAAGTGCCCATTTTTAAATCAATGGACGACCGAGTGGGGGGAGCAAATGGTGGCCGGTCTAAAATTGCCGACGACCGGATTTCTAATTAAATGTCTTAGTCCTGCAAGATTATTTTATTCAAGGGTGATAGATGCTTTTTGTCGCATACAGGCAATCCCTCGGAGCTTACGCCGCTAATACCGCTTCTCAGGGGCGGCTACGGTGCGGTATTAGTTTTAAGATTCAGGGCAAAGGAACGCGACCATCGGAGTAAGAGCTCTCCCGCCCGGATGGTGCGTGCGCCGGGATCGGGAGATTGCACCGATCACTCAGCTGACTTTTCCATAATTACTTTCTACACCGTGGTAGATTTTCGCTCAAAGCCTTGTAGAGCATCTCGCATTTCCACGCCTGCCGGCGCGAAACGGTGCAGACGGCCAGAGCAGGCTGAGGGCGCCGGCGTTGCCAAGCGCCGTCGCGCTCACCCTTGGGCAGAGGGCGTGATCTAAAGTGGGGGCGGGTTGGAAGGAAATACTATCCGGAATCTTCATTGCGACCGCTCATCCAAACCGCCTCCGTCTTCGCCCACCATTGAAAGCGGCGGAGGGCTGCCGTTGGTCCAAGAACTGGCGTAGATTTTTGCGCGCCTTCACTTTTGCCGCCCTACCTTAAATCACACCCTTTGCAGATGGAAATCACAATACAGCGGCTTCGCCTTTTGGCCTGACGGTTTGATTTGTGGGTAACGATTAGAGAGGGCTGCCGCTCTCCAGATCGCGCACCGCGCGCTCTCGCTGCTGATGAATAACGCAGGCTAGACGGGAACCTGTGATTAAATCGGGCCTTTTTGGCCCTCTACAGATTGGCCGCGAGAGGACGCAGTCTCGGCTTTTTGGCTAAAAGTTAATTACACGCTTGATGGGAGTACTCTGCGGCACGGAAAAGTATGTATTTTACAGGAAAGAATCCACCATACCCTTAAAAACTACGTGCGTTGGCGCACGGGATGCTTTTTCAAACCTGTCGTGCCCGTTACAGCCCAGCCAAAACCATCGGTCGCTACCCCCCCGGAAAGTGACCAACCTAGTGTCGCCGCTGCAGTCGCAGCAGCGCGAAGCGTCCCTGCGTCCAACGTTCCGGAATACAGCCCTTCGATGCTTGCGCGGCGGGAGGCGGCTGGGAGTGTCAAGAGGCTGCACAACTGGCATGTGTGGCAAAAGATGCTGCTTTGCGCGGCGATGCTTTTTGTGCCCACCTCGCTGACGGTGCTGGGGGCGGTCCTCACGGTGTTTCAACTTTCGGCGGGAAAGTTTGGGGTGGTTCTCCTAATCATTGGTATCCTGAGCCTGATCGGCGGGGCATACATTACCCTGCGGATTGCCCGGGACATCGGCCATTCACTGCGGCAGCTGGCCATGGAGGCCCGCGGCATCGCGGACGGGCAGAGGAGCACGCTCACGATCCAGTCGCGGCTGGATGAAATTGGCGATCTCTCGGAAGCGTTTCGGCGCGTGGTGGAGACCAGCAAGCGCGACCGCGAACGCCTGCAACAAAACAACAACGACCTGCAGGCGGTGAACGTGCAGCTCGAGGATGCCAACAAGCAGGTGCAATCCTTTGCCTACAAGGCAGGGGAGGCGAACAACGCGAAACGGGAATTCCTTGCGGTGATGAGCCACGAAATCCGGACGCCGGTGAACGGCATCATCGGCATGACGGAGCTCGCCATGCAAACGGAGCTGACGGCCGGGCAGCGCGACTACCTTCAAACGATCAATAGTTGCGCCGAATCACTTCTCGCCCAGTTGAATGACGTGCTGGATTTTTCAAAGATCGAGGCGGGCAAGCTGGAACTGGAGCGGACGGATTTCAGCCTGCGCGAACTGCTTGGCGAGGCTCTCAGTACCCTGGCGCCGAGGGCGCACTCAAAGGGCCTGGAACTGCTCCTGCACATTCGCCCCGAGGTGCCGGACATGCTGATCGGCGACCCTCACCGCCTGCGGCAGATCGTGGTGAACCTCGTCGGCAATGCGCTGAAATTCACCGAAAAAGGCGACGTGCTGGTTCGTGTGGAAAACTCGAGGTGGGTGGACGGCGAGGCGGAACTGGCATTTGCGATTGCGGACAGTGGCATCGGAATTCCCTCGGATCGCATCGCCACGATCTTCCAGCCGTTCAGCCAGGCGGACTATTCCACGACCCGGCGCTTTGGAGGCACGGGGCTGGGCCTCGCAATCACCCAGCAACTCGTGGGGCTCATGCGGGGTGCCATCAAGGTGGAGAGCGAGGTGGGGAAAGGCAGTGTCTTCCGCTTCACCACGCGCTTTGCCTACCACAAGCCCACCGGCACCGAGCACGACCACTCCATTGAGCAATTCCGCAATCTGAGGGTGATGGTGCTGGATGCCCACACCACCAGCCTGCGCATCACCACCGAGGTGCTGAACACCTGGCAGATCAAGGCAGAGAATGCGCGTGACGCCGTGACCGCGCTGAAGCAACTCAGGGATGCCGCGTCCGAGGGCAAGCCGTTTGACCTTTTCATTGGCGATGCGGTGCGCCCGGACAGCCCGGGGCTTAAGGTGGCATCGACCATCGGCAGCTACTCGGAACTCGCCGGGACGAGGGCGATCCTATTAATTTCCGCACAAAGCAGAAACGATACGGACCGTTTCGGCCAGGCAGTACGGGCCACCATCATCAAACCGGTGACCAATCGCTCGCTGCGGGGTGCGATCAACCGGGCGATGGAGTCGGACAAAAAGGCGCCTGGCGCCTCCACCACGAAAGTAAGCGGGGTGCCTGTGCAGCGACCGCTGGCGGTGCTTGTCGCAGAGGACAACGCGGTGAACCAACGGCTGGCCAAGCTGAATCTCGAGGGCTGGGGGCACACCGTCACCGTGGCGGGCGATGGGCAGGAAGCGGTTGAGCGCTTTGAAAAAGCGGAGTTTGATTTGGTGCTCATGGACCTCCAGATGCCAAGGCTGAGTGGATTCGAGGCTTCGGCGGAGATCCGGAAAATGGAGAAGCAGGGTTCGAAAAAGCGCACGCCGATTCTGGCCCTCAGCGCGAACGTTTTGAAAGGCGTTCGGGACGAATGCGCAAAGAGCGGCATGGACGGCTATGTATCCAAGCCCGTGCGCCAGCAGGAACTCATCGGCGCGATGTCCTTGGTCATCCCCAATTTGTTCGTGGATCCGAGCGCGGCGAGTTTGTACCTGGATAACGCGGAGCCGAAGACCACGCAGCCCGCCGGAGCCAGCTCCGCACTATTCACCACGCCAGTTGCCGGGGCACCCAAGCCCGCGGAAGCCGCCCCCTCGCCGAGCCCCTCGCGCATCGTGGCTCCGCCGCCAGCCTCGAAGATCGAGAAGCCTGTGCCATTGCCACCTAGTCCGGCACCAGAGGTCGCGCCCGCCCCCCCTGCGCCGGAGGAGGCCGTTCCGCCGCCGGACGAAACGGCCCTTTCCCCGGGTTTGCGGTTCATGGACGACCCGCTGGAAGTCGTGGAAGCGACGCCCGTGGCAGAGGTGGAAACGGTTGCACCGGTCAAGATAGCGCCCGCGCCTGTTGTGGTCGAACCTGTCGCGGCCCCCGCGCCCGCTGAGTCCGCTGAGGATGTTACCTCCGCGCCTACAAGCGGCGGTCCCACTTTCGATGAGGCGCTGCTGATGGAAAATGTGGGCGGCGATAAATCCATGCTCGCTGAAGTCGTGCGCCTTTGCCGGAACACCGACGCGCCGCGATTGCTCAAGGATCTCGCGGATTCGCTCGCGATGGGGAACTGCCATTCCGCCGCGAAGGCCGCGCATGGACTAAAGGGAATGGTGGGAGCCTTTAATGCAACCACCGCATGGACGCTCGCAAAGCATCTCGAAATCAACGCAAAGGAAGACCGGTTGGAAATCCTGCTCGCGGACGCCGATGAATTTGTAAGGGCACTGCGCGCTTTGCTCGAGGACTTGGAGCGGTTTGCGGAGATCGAGCACAAGTTTGTGGACTGGATTTGAGGCCAAACGCCCAACGTCCAATGGCGCAAGCGAGGGGCGGTGATGAAGCTGAAGTGCGAAGTGCAGGAGTTTCTTGCTGTCCATGCCTTGTATGCGAGGTTTGGAGCCCATGAGCACCCTTGCCGGGCGGTTTGGGTTGTTGGGCAATCAGCTTGTTTTTGAGACTCGCTCGCAAATAAGCCGGCTCCTTTTTTCTCCCCACTTGCGAGGATTTCTGGCAGTGAGGGGTTCATGCAAGACACGCCCTCAGGCCAAATCGTTCTTTGGGGATCCCGCGGCTCCTCCCCAACTCCCGGAGGCCGGTACATCCGCCATGGAGGCCATACGTCATGCATGTCGCTCACTCACGATGGGGTGCAATTCATTTTCGATGCGGGCAGCGGCATCCGCGAACTGGGCCGATCCCTCATGGAGGATCCGCCAAGGCAACTGCACCTTTTCATCACCCACACGCACTGGGATCACATCCAGGGCTTTCCGTTCTTTGTGCCCGCCTACACGCCCGGCTGGGAGATCGAGATTTACGGGGCGAAAAATTTCAACAAGCCCCTGAAGTCCGTCTTCAAAGGGCAGCTCGATCGGGAATACTTCCCCGTGCAGATGCAGGACATGCGGGCGCATCTCGATTTTCACCATCTCCACGAATCCTCCATGACCATCGAGGGGGTGACCATCTCGTGGGTGCAAACGTGTCATCCCGGGACGACGCTGGGCTTCAAGATCGAGGTGGAGGGAAAAAAGATTGTGTGGATGCCGGACAATGAATTCCTGCGCGGCCATCTCGACCCCCTCGAGGAGCTGACGAGGGACAGTGAGATCGTGCAGCCGCATCTGCCGGTGCTCGATTTCATCACCGGTGCGGATCTGCTTTTTCACGAGGCGCAGTACACCGATGAGGAATACCTCCACAAAATCGACTGGGGCCACAGCAGCGTGGGCAATGCGTGTGCGCTGGCCAACATGGCCGGCGTGAAGCGCTGGGTGATCACCCACCACGACCCCGCGCATGACGATGGTTTCCTGGAAACCAAACTGAACATGACACGCCGGCTGCTGGATCGCATGGGCAGCAAAGTGCAGGTGGCCCACGGGTATGACGGGCTCACTGAATATCTATAATTTCATCGGGACAATGGCCTGAAGCGTGGCATTATCGCCGATCACCTGTGAAACCGACCGAGTATCCCGAACAAGACGCGCGCACCGTCCCGATTGAGACGAAGCCCGCGGAACCCGCCGAAACCCGCCCCCGCGGCGAGAACTTGCGCTATGTCGATCTGCCGCCTGCCCCGGAGGAGGCAAAAGCGCAGCGTAATCTCGCAGCCGGAATCGTATGTTTGCTGCTCGCAGCGATAGGTGTGTGGCTCGGGCTGAAGTTCGATCGCGGCACCACACTGCTCTGCCTTTTTTCGAGCCTGGGTGCATTTGGGATCGCGTGGCTGTTTCACAACATGCATGTGCTGAAGCAGCGCAACGGCCAGTTTTTTGGCATCGCGATTACCGCACTACTCGGCGCGGCCATTCCCTTTGTGGCAGCGGGGCTCTCAAGCCTGGACAAGATGGCTGACAAACGGCTCGCCGGTGGCAGCACGCACGAGGATGAAGCGGGCTCACGCTCAGTACCTCCTCCAGTGCCCACGGCCGCGAATGCGCCCGCGGCGCCAACGGCCCCGGAACTTTCACCGGAAGATTTGCTTCCAAGTGAGCCCCCTCCAAGGCAGGGCGCTGTGGCAATGAGCGCGGAACCGAAGCCTGCTCCGAAAAAAGCGCTCCCGCCGGATGACGGCATCATCCGCGATTTCATCGCCCCCGTGCCGGACCCGAAGGCAGGCAGGCTTGTCGCCATCAAGCAGGATTGCATGGTGGAAATCGATGGCCGCAAATGGCGCCTCAAAGCGGGCCAAATGTACAAGCTAAAGCTGTATGAAGACGGCATCGTGACGTTCATGGCGGGAGATCAGGAAGTGACCATTTCGGACGATCTGGTAAAGTTCACCGGTAATTCGCTGGAGGACAAGGCGAGGATTCAGCAGCTTGCGTGGAACGAAGCAGTCGCGCGCTACCCCGTGTTGCGCGATGAGAGTTCGAAGGAACTCCAGATGTATGAGAAGAAGCGCCTCGACATCCGGGATGAAGAGGACGGGAAGGTATTTTTTGAGGATCCTCGCTGGCCCGTGGTGCTCGCCGATCTCGTGGCATCCGAAAATAAGTGGGTGGCTGCGGGCGACGTCGCCGCCGCCGAGTCCAACGCCACTGCAAAGGCGGAGGATGCAGCCAAAGAGCCGGTGATCCCAGAGGGTGAACTGCCCCCTGTCCCTGGAAATGGAGCCGCTGCACCCGAGCAAAAGAGCCCCACCTCCCCGCCAGTGGTGCCTCCCGTGGTGCCACCCGCGCCGCAAGCCCCGGTCGTACCCCCCATCATTCCTCCTGCTCCTGGAAATTAGGAGGCCTGGGATTTTCGGATCTCCCGCGCGGGATTGCCGGCCACTACTGCGCCGGCGGGCACATCTTTTACCACGACGGAGCCCGCGCCGATGATTGCATGGTCGCCGATGGCGATGGGGCCGATGATGACTGCATTGGCGCCGACATCCACGCCGTCGCCTAGCACAGGGCAGGCGCTCTGCTTTCCATCGGGAAGCTGCTTGGAGCCGACGGTGGTGCATTGGCGCAACGTGCAGCCCGCGCCAAGGATGGTGCCTTCGTGAACCACGAGCGCCTGCGCGTGGTAGAGCGCGAGACCCGGGCCGATGCGTGTCTTGTAGCGCAACTCTATGCCGAGACCCCAGATGATCGCGAGTTCATACCAGATCAAGTAGGGAACGGTGAGCCACCAAAGGGGTGCTGGCAGCCGGCGGCACGCGTGCGCGAGACGGAAAAGGAACATCACAAGGCGGCCCTTGATGTTGCCCTTGTTTGCTGACCAGTCGCAGAGGAGGCTCATGTGTGCGCAGTCTGCCAAGGAATGGGGAGGGACTGAAAGGCTGAAGAGTAGCGGGGGGG
>JAYUWZ010000943.1:0-2798 GCA_043753265.1 Verrucomicrobiaceae bacterium | reverse complement strand
CATCCGCCCCATTTATACACTGATAATAAAAGTACAATATATATCTAAAATATTTCTCGCTTCCTTTACCATCAGTTCACGCATGACGATGCACTAGGACCCGGCGCTTCCTCCACGAAAGCTGAGGGCCTTGGAGTGCGTGTGGCATTCGAGCGGAGCGAGAAAGCCTGCCGAAGGCAGCCCGAAGGGTGCGAGCGGAGCCGAGCAGCAGCCTAAGGGCGACACCGCCTTCGCTTTGCGAAAGAATATCCATAATCACCTCCCGCGCTCACTCTGCGCCTGACCATTGGATGTTGGATGTTGGACGTTAAGCGTTGGACGTTATCCCCTCCACCCACTCCAGCACCGCCCGAAACGGCGTCGCCGTAAACATCCCAAACTCCGCCCGCTTCGTCAGCTTCGCCCGGCTCGTGGCCGGACTCGACAGCCCGCAAAGATACCGCGTCATCTGCCGGGGCGTCGCCAGCGAAGCATGCCCCTGCGCCAAAAGCCCGCGCACCATCTGCTCGTGTCGTGCCGTGAAAGGCGCAACCGGCGTTGCCGGGAGTTTCACGCGCTCTGCTGGCCCACCCGTGCGGCACGCATGGCAATGGCCGCAATTCTCCTCCTCCAGCGACTCCCCAAAATGCGCCAGCAGCCGTTCTGTGATGCATCCCGGCGCACTCGCAAAATCCAGAATCCCCAGCAGCCGCTGCGACTCGCGCTCCTCGCGCTGCGCAAATAGCCCCGCCAGCTTCGCAGCCACCTCGCCCGGGTCGCGCTGTGCCGCATCCCCGCAAAGCCGGAACCCATGCCGCAGACCCGCGGGCTTCATTGTAATCGCCCCCGTTTCCTCCAGCCACGAGAGCGCCTTGCTGATTCGCTCCCTTGGCTCACCGAGCTGCTGCGACGCGTCCTCCACCGCCAGCGTGATGTACCGCGATCCGCGCTTTCCGGCATTGAAAAGCCCCGCAAGAAACCGCCGCCGATCCTCCGTGTGCCCAGATAAAATCTGGCTCTCGGGCCGAAGCTGCTCGATCTGGTAGCTATCGTAAAACGCATGAGTGGGCCGTAGCAGACCGTCGAGTTCCAGGTAGGTAATCACCGTCTCCACCACCAGCGGGCGGATATCCGTTCCCTGGCTCAAATCATACCGACTTACGTCGAACTCCTCACCCGCGCCCAGTAGCTTCCGCACGAGCGAGCCCACGGCCACTGGCGTTGGTGTGTCGCCGAGCGTGAAGTTTTCCAGCGGAATCGCATCATCCGCGCACGCGAATAACTCGCACAGCGCCGGCTTTCCATCCCGCCCCGCACGCCCGATCTCCTGCTGATAATTCTCAATCGTCTTCGGCAGGTTGTAGTGAAACACCCCGCGGATGTCCGCCTTGTCGATGCCCATGCCGAAGGCGATCGTGGCCACGACAATCTCGCACGCCCCACTCATGAACGCCTCCTGCACCACATTACGATCCTCCGAGTCCATCCCCGCGTGATACGCCCGCGCGAGCAGTCCGGTCTCCGCGAGCTGCGCCGCGATTTCCTCCGCCACTTTTTGGAAGGTCACATACACCACCGCCGGGCGCACCTTCGCATTTTGCAGCCGCTCCGTCAGCCGGGTGAGCCGCTCATTCGCGGCACAGGGCGAGATTCGCAAGTGCAGATTCTTCCGTCGAAACGACGTCTGGATGTGCCGCTCCTGGGCAATGTCGAAGGCCTCGCAAATATCCACCGCCACCTCCGGCGTAGCCGTGGCCGTGAGCGCGAGCACCGGCTTCAGCGAAAGCTCCTGCGCCACCCGCGCGAGGCGCAGATACTCCGGACGGAAATTGTGCCCCCATTCCGAGATGCAATGCGCCTCATCAATCGCCAGCAGTGAAATCTTCACCCGCTTCAATCGCTCGATGAACGCCTCCCCCGAAAGCCGCTCCGGCGCCACATACAGCAGCTTCAGCGCGCCCGAGCGCAGGTCCGCATACACCTCCTGCGTCTCCTGCGCAGACAGGCTGGAGTCCAGCCTCGCCGCCTTGATTCCCTTTGCGCGCAACGCATCCACCTGGTCCTTCATCAGCGCGATGAGCGGCGAAATGACCAGCGCAGTTCCTTCCATCAGCACCGCCGGGAGCTGATAGCAAAGCGACTTCCCCGCCCCCGTCGGAAAAAGCGCCAGTGCTGATTCGCCCTCGAGCAGCGCACGGATCACCGCCTCCTGTCCCTCGCGAAATGACTCATGCCCGAAGTGCGTCTGGAGCGCGTTCACCAAATCCATGGTGCCGTTCGTAGTTGCGCATACGGGCGGGCGCAAGCCATCACTGCATCTGAACGCCATACCTACCGCGGCGATGATCGCTTTCGTCTCCGGAGCGGCTGCGAAAGCAGCCAAGGGATGCTGCTAAAAGAGCTGCGCCTTACCGAAGGAACGCCTCGTGCAGGCCACCATCCACGGTGATAACCTGGCCGGTGGTTTTGCTAAGGCGGTTGCTGATCAAGAGGAAGTAAGCTTCAGCTTGGTCGGCAGGGGTGATGGGAGCTTTGGTCAGGGTGCGGTCGGCGTAGAATTGCGCGAGCTTGCTGACCAGCGACTCGGTGGCTTCGTCGTCGGTGTAGGGGATATTGTATTTCGCCAAGCTGCCGATGACGCGGTCGCGCGGGAACATCGCCGAGCCTTGCACGACGGTCGCCGGGGCGACGCCGTTGACGCGAATGAGCGGGCTGAGCTCGATGGCGAGTTCGCGCACGAGGTGATTGGCGGCGGCTTTCGAGCAGTCGTAGGCGACACTGCCTTTCTTCGCGACGACGGCATTGGCGCTGGTGGTGAG
>JAYUWZ010000942.1:0-2801 GCA_043753265.1 Verrucomicrobiaceae bacterium | reverse complement strand
GTCCTTTCCATCGCCAACAATGGCACCGGCGCGGGAATCGAAATGACCCCCGCCAATGCAAACGCGATCCTGGCAAACCAGAAGGCCACTGCGGAATTGAACATCTCCGGTGGCAGCGTGAGCGTCACTGGCGGCATCACAGTGGGCAGCGCCACCGCAGCGGGTGTTTGGACCAGCACTATCGTTCTCAGCGGAGGCACCTTCGATAACAACGGTGGCAACATCGGCAATGTGACCAATTTCACCTTCACCGGTGGCACGCTGCGCGAAGTCGGCACGCTGGCACGGGCGCTGGACCAAAGCGGAAGCAACAGCCTCCTCCTTGTGTCGGGCAATGATACGAATATCATCGGAGCCTATAGCGACACGGGTGGCGACGTGCAGGTGGATGCAGGTCGCACGCTCGCGGTGACCGGCCCGGTGGTCATCAGCGGTTCCGGGGCGGATGCCATCATCAACGGCACGCTCAGCGGCGCGACGATTAGCATCGCCAATGGCAACCTGAGCGGCACGGGCACTCTGAGCGCGACGACCTTCACTGGCGGCACGCTTTCGCCAGGCAACAGCGCGGGGACCATCAACTTCTCCGGCGACCTTGCGCTGGATTCCGCCACGACATTTGCCGTGGAGCTTCTCAGCACCACCAATTACGACAGCGTGAATGTGACCGGCAGTCTTTCGCTGGGCGGCGCCACGCTCTCGCTCATGGTGCCCGGAGCGCTTGCGTTTGAGGAGTTGATGTTCATTGCTGTCAACGATCTCGCGGACCCGGTTACCGGGCAGTTTGCGGGGCTGGCACAGGATGCCTTCTTCGTTGCTGGCTCGCAGACGTTCCAGATCAGCTACGATGCCGATTTCACCGGAAACAGCTTCCACGGCGGCAACGACATCGCGATCTTCGTGGTGCCGGAGCCCGGCACGGCTGCAAGCCTGTTCGGAGGTCTCGGCGTGCTGCTCGGGCTGCGCCGCTCCCGCCGTCGGCAATAGCCGGGAGGCTTACTTTGGCGCCGCTTCGTAGTGGCCCAAGATTGCTTCGACCAGCCCGGCGATGTCGTGCTTTGCTGCTTCCACGTCGACGTTGAGTTTCAAGTCGCGCATCGTCTTCGAGGTCACAGGGCCGATGGACGCCGTCTGGATGTCCGCAGGCATTGGCAACCCCAGCGCCATGAAATGCTCGGCGGTGGAGGAACTCGTAAAGGTAACCATGTCCGCACCCTCTTCGCGAAAGCGCGCCTGCCCGCCGCTGATGTCCTCTGTCTCCGGCACGGTGCGGTAGGCAATGCCGATATCCACGATGGCACCCAGCTTGGTGAGGGCATTGGGAATAATGTCCCGCGCCTGCTCCGCGCGGGCGAGGAGGATCTTCAAATTCTCCACTGAGCTGTCTTTTTGGAAGGCCGCAACCACGGCTTCGGCAACATATTCCTCGGGCTGCAGATCCACGTGGAGGTGGTATTCCCGCACCTTCGCAGCCGTCGCGGGCCCGATGGCGGCAATGCGCACGCCGCCGATTTCGCGGGCGTCGTTGTACAATTTAAAGAAGCGCTCGAAGAACGCCTCGACGCCGTTTGGCGAGGTGAAGACGAGCCAGTCGTAGGTGTGCGCATACGCCACCAACTCGGCAAATTCGCGTTCATCCTTGGGTGGCTCGATGCGGATGGTGGGAATCTCGATTACGTCTGCTCCCAGTTCGCGAAGCTGGGACGACAACGCCCCCGCCTGCTTGCGTGTGCGTGTCACCACGATGCGCTTTCCGCTAAGGGGCCGGTTGTCGAACCACGCCAGCTTCTCGCGCAATGACACGACTCCGCCAATCACGCACACCGCGGGTGCCTTGAATCCCGCCTCTTCCACTTTGCGCGCGATGTCATCGAGCTGTCCGGTGAGTGTTTGCTGCCGCCCGGTGGTGCCCCAGCGCACCAGCGCCACGGGCGTCTCGGGCTTTGCGCCATGGCGGATGAGCTCGCTTGAAATGGTGCCGAGGCGCTCCACGCCCATGAGCATCACGCGCGTGCCGGGGTTCGCCGCGAGCTGTGCGTAGTCCAGCTTGCTCTCAGGCTTCGTGGGGTCCTCGTGTCCGGTGAAAATGGTGAGTTGCGCGGTATGCTCCCTGTGAGTCACGGGAATACCCGCATAAGCCGGTGCCGCGATGGCGGAGGTAACGCCGGGAATGATTTCAAATGCCAGGCCCGCATCCGCGAGTTCCTCGGCCTCCTCGCCGCCGCGCCCAAACAAAAACGGATCGCCGCCCTTCAGGCGCACCACGCGCTTGCCCTCGCGTGTTTTCTTCACGAGCAACTCGTTGGTCTCCTCCTGCTTGAGCGCATGCTGGTTCGCGCGCTTGCCTGCATAGATGATTTCCGCCCCGGCTGGTGCCCACTTGAGAATGTCCGGGTTGCACAGCGCGTCGTATACCACCACGTCGGCGCGCTCCACGACCTCCTTCACGCGCAGCGTCACGAGTCCCAGATCGCCTGGTCCCGCTCCAGCCAAGTAACAAATGCCATTTGTGGTGTCTTTCTTTGCCATGTCGTCAACGTGTTCGAGCAGCCGGGGCTCCGGCAAGTCCGGGATTTACCGCGTGAGCCCTTTTACCAAATCCTGCGCCACTTCCTCTGGGTTCGTGCCTTCTGCAGATGCCACTACCGGCTCTGCTTTGTCTGGCTGGAATAGGATGCCACTCATCGAAAGGGTCCCGTTCTTGAGTTCCGTGCGGACGCCGATGGGCACTGAGCAATCGCCTGCAAGCAGGCGCTGCACTTCGCGCTCCGCGCGAATGGCGAGCATGGTCGGCTCGTGAT
>JAYUWZ010000941.1:0-6038 GCA_043753265.1 Verrucomicrobiaceae bacterium | reverse complement strand
GGTGTGCTTGAAGAGATTGTTGATGACGACCTTCGGGTTCGCATCGCGCTTGAGGTCGATGACCACGCGGGTTTCCTCATCCGACTCGTCGCGGATGGCGCTGATGTCTGTGATGATCTTTTCGTTCACGAGATCCGCGATGCGCTCCACGAGCACGGCGCGGTTCACGTTGTAGGGAATCTCGGAAATGATGAGCTGCTCGCGTCCGCCCTTCACCTCGGTGATGCCTATGCGGCCGCGCACGCGCACCGCGCCCTTGCCGGTGTGGAAGTAGGACTTGATGCCCGTGCTGCCGAGGATCTGGCAACCGGTGGGGAAGTCGGGTCCTTTCACGTACACCATCAACAGGTCGATGGTAATCTCAGGATCGTCGATTTGCGCGCAGATGCCGTCGATGACTTCGGAGAGATTGTGCGGCGGGAGGTTCGTGGCCATGCCGACTGCGATGCCGGTGCCACCATTTACCAGGAGATTTGGGAAGGCTGCGGGGAGCACCACGGGCTCCATGAGACGCTCATCGTACGTGGGCGTGAAGTTGACGGTGTCCTTGTCCATGTCGTCCATGAGCGCCGCGCCGAGGTGCCGCAGGCGGGCCTCGGTGTAACGCATGGATGCTGGTGGATCGCCCTCGACGCTGCCGAAGTTGCCCTGTCCTTCAATGAGCATTTCGCGCATGGCCCACGGCTGCGCCATGTGGACGAGCGTGGGGTAGATGGCCTGGTCGCCGTGCGGATGGTAATTTCCCATCGTGTCGCCGACGATCTTCGCGCACTTGATGTGCTTGCGATTCGGCAGCACGCCGAGGTCATTCATCGTCACGAGGATGCGGCGCTGCGAGGGTTTCAGGCCATCGCGCGCGTCCGGCAGCGCGCGGGAAATGATGACGGACATGGAGTAGTCGAGGAACGACTTGGACATCTCCTCGGCTACATTTACTGGCAGAACTTTTTCGTTTTGGTGATACATCGTGGTGTGAAATTTTCGGTGTCCTTCGTGGACAGGATTTACGAGGGACTTTTACTCTGGGGAGGATTGTGGAACGGGACGTGATTTACGAGGAAAATGGATGGAGGACGGGATGTGTTTTGGGCTGGTGCAGTGAATCCCGTTTAATCCCGAAAATCTTTTAAATCCTGTCCAAAAAGAAACGCTGTGGGGTGCTGAAATTTTGTCCGCTTCCGTGAGTGCGAGCGACGCACTTTTTGAGACAGGATTTACAAGATTTTCAGGATTAAACAGGATGTCTCGAAAGCGCACTAGTCGTGAAGATCGGAGGGTTTGAATGCGCTGCGCTGCCGTAGTGACTCGTTCCCCTGAATCGCTGGAAGGCGACTTTTCAAAAATCCTGTTTAATCCTGTTAATCTTGTAAATCCTGTCTCAGAAAATGGGGCGCTCACCCGAGGATAAGTGGGCGAATGGAGGAGAGCTAAAGGCCTTCCTTTTTTGACAGGATTTACAAGATTTTCAGGATTAAACAGGATTCCTCGAAAGTGCATCACTCGTGAAGATCTGGAGCTTCGAGAGAGCTGCTTTTGGTTCTGCGGAACTTGCGTTGGAATTGGAGGCTTGGGGCTCCGAAGTTGATGAGCAGGCCGAAGTCCTGGTTCAACGCCGTGAGGTAGTTTACCATTTGCACTTCGTGTTGCGATGCGAGTGCGGCAACGGCTTTCAGTTCCACGATGAGCCATCCGTTGATGAACAGGTCCACGGAAAACTCTCCCACCACGACGCCGTCGTAGCGCACCTGCAAGGATTTCTCGATGTCCACTGCAAGACCCGGTCGGCGCAATTCGTGGATCAACGCATTGCGATACACGAACTCGACAAATCCCGCTCCAAGCACGCCATGCACCTTCATCGCAGCTCCGATGACCAGCTTGGTTACTTCGTCTTTGGAAAGCGGAGAATCCATCCTGTAAAATCCTGCTAATCTTGTAAATCCTGTCCTGCATTGGATGGAATCTGGGCGAGCGCGAGGCGGCGGTGAAGGACGGCGATTTGCAGGGGCGTTAAAGGCATTGTTCGATCTGGTAAGCCTTTGCCCATGCGCTGCGATCGCCGTGCTGCCGCAAGCGCTGTACGATAAGTCGGACATCCCCCATGGTCGCAATCGGCGCATCTTTGCTTCGAAACCAAAAACACCATGGGAAGGCCGCGAGGGCTTCCTGTGCGATAGCGAGCGCAGCCGCAGTGACGGGGCGTTCGTCGATGGCTGGTGCTGTGGTCATTTCGGAAATTCAAGAATGAGTGGCGTTCAAAGGCGAGGTTTCGTCGAGATGAAGCCGCTCATTTGGGCATCACGTCGATGTAGGTGACCTCGGCGTCCTGCCCGCCGGCTTCGGTCATTTTGGTGCCTTCCATTTTGGGCTTGCTGAACCAGAGCGTCATGATGCCGACCACATGGCCGCTTGCGTCCAGGATGGGGGCACCATCGAAACCTTTGAGGTCGACGTGCGGTTCAAGGCTAAAGCTGAAGTATGTGCCGAAGCGGTTATGGACCTTTCCGGAATACACTTTTTGCTGCCCGGAAGGGTCATCCGGATCGCACCCCACGAGGTGCACCACATCGCCTGGCTGAACGTGTTTTTCGCGAAGCGTCAGGGGTTGTGCGGCCCATTTTGCTGGCTGCGCTTTCAGTCGGAATAGCAGCCACGCATCGTTGCTCTTATCGGGCAGGGTCGTGACGAGGGATGCGATTTCCAGCGAGTCGGCTTTGGCGGTTCGCGGGTAGACGATCCAGCGTTCAAGAGCCGCCGGTAGTTCCGAGCGAAGGATTGAGTCGGGTTCGCCCTTTTTTCCAAGAAGGCGGCGCGAAGTCGCTACGAAAACCTCGTCTTTTGGCCCCTTTACTAAAAAGGCGGAGCCGCCGCTCAGTGGGGGCACGCCTTTCAAGGTGGCCTCGTTGGTGAGCACCATGGCGGGCCAGGCCGTCTTGGGCTGAGATGCCCATGGCTCGGGCGGAATCACAGCATCCGCTGGAGGCTTGCACCCGCTTCCGGTAATGAGAGCGAGCGCCGCCACGACGAGCGGCCAGAGTCGGCGGGTGATGGTTGGGTTGGGAGCGAGGAGCATGGCGGCTACACGTCCAACCGCGCGTTCAGCGCGTTGTCTTCGATGAAGATGCGGCGGGGTTCGACTACGTCGCCCATGAGGATGGTGAACATTTTGTCGGCTTCCACGGCGTTGTCCTCGTTGAGGTCGACCTTCCACATTTTGCGCTTCTCGGGGTTCATGGTGGTCTCGAAGAGTTCCTTGGCGTTCATTTCGCCCAGTCCCTTGAACCGGCCGATGGACATGCCTTTGCGACCGATTTCGAGCACCTTGTTGAGGATGTCGTGAATGGCGAAGATGGGGTGCTTGGTGGCTTTTTCGCCCTCGCCCTCGGTGATCTCAAAGATGGGTTTGTCGTTGTTGCTGTAGTGCTCGATTTTGAGGCCCTTCTTGGCGAGCTCGATGATGAGCTTTTCCACGGCGGTGGACTCGTAGAGTTCCACGAGGCGGGCGCGGCGGCGGATGCCTTCCTCTTTCTTTTTGCGCCCCGCTTTTGGGGGCTCGGCGCTGGTGACTGTTGTCGTGGATTCTGCGGGCGCGGCACCTTCGCCCTCGGGGGCAGGCACTTCGGGCGCGGGTTCCGGCGTGGGCTCGGGCTCGGGCTCGAAGAGCTCCAGATCGGGGTTCGCCTCGTGGAAGGCGCGCAGGGCTTCCTGCGTCACGAAGTACTGCACCTTGTCCTCGTTGCCTTCGCGGATACGGACGAGATACTGCGGCAGCGTGGTGCCTTCGCGCTTGTTGAGGAAGTCTTCGAAGTCGCCGCCGTGCCTGCGCATCATGTCGCTGTATTGCGAGAGCTTGGAGAGCAGGGTGAGCATTTCCTTCAGCGCCGCGGCGGGCACCTCGCGGTTGTCGGGCAGGCTCCTTAGCGTCACGTCTTCCGCGCCGTTTTGGATCAGCATTTTGTTCAGCGCGGCGTCGTCGTCCACATACTGGTCGCGCTTTTTGCGGGTGATCTTATAGAGCGGCGGGCAGGCGATGTAGATTTTGCCGGCCTTCACGAGCTGGGGCATCTGGCGGTAGAAGAAGGTGAGGAGCAGCGTGCGGATGTGGGAGCCGTCGACGTCGGCATCGGTCATGATGACGATGCGGCCGTAGCGCAGCTTTTCCATCTTGAAAGAGCCCTCCATGTCGCCGTCGCCGATGCCTGTGCCGATGGCGGTGATGAGCGTGCGGATTTCGGTGTTTTGCAGCACCTTGTCGAGGCGGGCCTTCTCCACGTTGATGATCTTGCCCTTGATAGGCAGGATCGCCTGGTAGCGGCGGTCGCGGCCCTGCTTGGCGGAGCCACCTGCGGAGTCGCCCTCTACCACGTAGAGCTCGGTGAGTTCCGGGTCGCGCTCGGAGCAGTCGGCGAGTTTGCCGGGGAGTCCGCCACCGCTCATCGCGCTCTTGCGCACGGTCTCGCGGGCAGCGCGCGCGGCCTCGCGGGCGCGGGCCGCCATGAGGCATTTGTCGATGATGCGCTTGGCGAGATTCGGGTTTTTGTCAAACTGCAGCATGAGCCCCTCGTAGGTGATGGAGCCCACGATACTCTCTACTTCCTGCGAGATGAGTTTCACCTTGGTCTGGCTCTCGAACTTGGGGTCGGGATGCTTGATGGAGATCACCGCGGTGATGCCCTCCAGCACGTCGGGGCCGGAGATGGAGGGGTCCTTGTCCTTCAGCAGGTTGTTGCTCTTTGCGTACTGGTTCACTGCGCGCGTGAGCGAGCCACGGAAGCCGCTGCTGTGCGTGCCGCCGTCCGCATTGGGGATGGCGTTGGTGAAGCACAGGAGCTGGTCGTTGTAGGTGTCCACGTATTGCAGAACGATCTCGGCAATGATCTTATCCTTCCCGCCTTTGATCACGATGGGAGTGGGGATGACCTTTTCCTTGTTTTGCGCGAGACTCTCCACGAACTCCTCGATGCCGCGCTTGTGCTGGATGAACTCGGGCTTCATGCCTTCCACGCGCTCGTCCACGAAATTGAAGATGAGCGGCGCGTTGATGTAGGCGAGCTCGTGCAGGCGGTGGCGGATGCGCTCCGTCTTGTATTCGGTCGTTTCCTGGAAGATCTGCGGATCGGGCGTGAAAGTGATGTGCGTGCCGGTGGTGGTCTTGTTCTTCAGGTCGCCGATGACCTTGAGCTTCTGCGTGGTCTTGCCGCGCTCGAAGGCGATGGCATGGATGAGGCCGTCGCGCAGCACCTCCACCTTGAACCACTCGGAGACGGCGTTCACGCACTTCGCGCCGACGCCGTGGGTGCCGCCCGAGTAGGTGTAGTTGCCCTGACCATACTTGCCGCCCGTGTGCAGCACGGTCATGGCCACTTCCACGCCGGGGAGGCCGGAGTCCTTGTGAATGTCGACGGGGATGCCGCGCCCGTTGTCCTTGATGGAAATCGAGCCGTCAAGGTGGATGGACACGTCGATGTGTGAGCAGTGGCCGGCGAGAAATTCGTCCACCGAGTTATCCAGCACCTCGTTGATGCAGTGGTGGAGCGCGCGCTCATCCGTGCCGCCGATGTACATACCCGGCTTTTCGCGCACGGCTTCCAGGCCTTTCATGCTGCGCATATCATCCGCATTGTATGCTTTATCGACTTTCTCGTTGGTGTTTTCGGACGCTTCTTCGGACATAAAATTTTAGGGTAAAAAGATGAGCCTGTAAGTGTAGCGAGATGGCACACGTGCACAACCCCCATTTTCTGAGGCGGAAGGTCGAAATCCACAGGGGATTGTGGGGGTGGATTTTGGAACGCCACAATCTGTTGGTGTTGTGGGGTTGTGAACGGGGTATCACCGGCGGTAGCGGGTGAACCAAAACCGAGGGGGAATGGTGGGCATGTCACCGGTGGTTTGTCAGAACGGGGCGGGCGAACTATTCCAAAGAGGGGCATGAAGGTGGATGGCGCTCACCGAGCGGCATGAGAAGCAAAGCGCAAAGCGCCCGTCATTTTATAAGTGGCCTCCGGCTGTAATCATGCATGCCGCTCGGAGAGCGC
>JAYUWZ010000940.1:0-2803 GCA_043753265.1 Verrucomicrobiaceae bacterium | reverse complement strand
TGCGGTGAAGCGCATGGACTGGTGGAAGACGGCGGTGGGGTATCATTTGCCGCACGCGGTGGTGATGCTCGCGCTCGCGCTGGCGGGTCCGGTGCGGAAGTGTTCGTTCTTCTGCATGCTGGGCGGCATCGCGCTTTTCAGCGGCACGCTCTACGCCATGGCGCTCGGTGGGCCGCGGTGGCTCGGAGCGGTCACACCCATCGGCGGGACGCTATTGATTGTGGGGTGGCTGATGCTGGCGTTTCAGCGGAGGCCTGAGCCGCAGGGTGTTCTTTGATCGGGCTGGAGTCAGCAAGTCTTGCGAAGAGTTGCATGGAGCGATTTTGGAAACCAAGAAGCCAGGAATCATTCCTGATTTCCAAATTCAGAAAGTAATCGGCCTGTTTTTGAGATATTGCATTCTGGCCTCCGCCGCGTTGGCTTCGTCGATTTGCTGCACAACCCGGGTGGTGATGAGGACTGTGCTAATGACGAGGAACAGTGTGAGCCTTCCACGGAAGCGAAAGGCCTTGGGCATGAGCAGGCTGAGTAGGAATGAACAAACGTAGGCGACCACTGCCGCTGAGACGCCGTTTCCAAGCATGCGGGGGACATTGAAATCGAGGGTGACGAGTGCGATACTCACACCACCCACCACTACAATGAGGAGTGTGAGGGCACCTAGAATGAGCTCTTGTTGTACCTTGGGATTCTCAGGTGCAACGATCTCGCTTCGCGGTGCGGCATAGTCGGGAACGGGGAGCGATGCAGCTTCTGCGACAGCGGCTACCTCGGGTTGCTTTGGCGCAGGGGCTGGATCGTCATACCGGTGGCCACAGAGGCAGTGGGTGTCGTAGGAGGACTCGAGCCGACCACATTTGGCGCAGGCTTTCATTTTCGCGTTTTGGATTACGCGAACGGTGGAGGCAAGACGGAAGGTGACGCGCCCGCCATGTTATGGCATGGCGCGGAAGCGGGCTACGGGCTCCCAGCAATGCGGGGCCCAGATGGTGACTTCGCCGGTGGTGGTGGCGGTGGCGAGTTGGTCGCCGGAGCGGGTGGTGGCCACGGACTCGATGGGCGCGCCGATGGGGAGCTCGAGCCATGGCTTGCGGGCGCCTTCCTGGTAAAGGCGCAGGGTGCCATCGGCGCTGGCGGCGGCGGTGCCAAATGCGGGCGCGGAGACGAGCTGGCGGATGTCGCCGCCGGTCTCGGTGAAGTCGGCACGCTTTTGGGCGCTCTCGGGCATCCATAGATGGAGCGCGCCGCCCCTGGCAGCGGTGATGGCGCGCTTGCCCTCGGCGGTGAAAGCGGCGGCGAGCAGCGGGGTGGTGTGGTCGTCGTAGGTGGAATCGATTTCCCACTGGGCGGTGCCCACGATGCGCGCAGTGCGGTCGCGGCTGGCGGTGATGAGTAGCTTGCCATTGGGCGAGAAGGCCACGGCCTGCACCCAGTCGGCATGGTGGCGCAGCACCTTGCGCTGCGTGCCACCGGGGCTCGTGAGGGTGCGGAGAAATGCGGAGGCAGAGCCAGCGGCACCGGGCGTGTCGAAGATGCGCAGGGTGCGGTCGCCAGAGCCGGCGGCGAGCGAGGCGCCGTCCGGGCTGAAGGCGAGGGCGAGGGCCATTTCCGGCAGGTCGCAGAGGATGCGCACGCGCCAGTCGGAGGCGGTGTCCACGAGGGCGACGGTGCCCCATTGGCCCGGCGTGCCGCCCGCGACGGCAAGGGTGTCCCGGTGCCAGGCGAGCGCGGTGATGCGCTCGGGCAGTCCGCCCACGCGGCGCAGGAGCGCGCCGCTGGCGGCATCCCATACGAGGACCTCGCGGTAGCCGCTCGTGGCGATGCGCCGGCCTTGTGTGTCGAAAGAGAGCGCGGTGACCGGGAGCGGCCGCGCGTAATGGGCGGGCGCGGGGCGCAGGTGGCGCTCGCGCACGAGTTCGGCGAGGGGCTGGTCGTCGCGGTCGGCATCGCTCGCGGCGCCCTGGGTGATCCAGCGTTCCACGAGGGCGAGTTCGTCGGCCGGGAGGGCGTCGGCCTTTTGCGGCATGCGCTCGTCTTTGTCCGAAGTGATGAGCAGGCGGTGGAGCAGGGAGTCGGCAGGTTTGCCGGGCGCGAGTGGGGCGGAGCCGGAGTCGCCCGCGGTGCGGGTGTGGCCGAAGGTGTCGACGCGGTAGCCGCCCTTGGGGTTTTCCTCGTTGTGGCAATTGGCGCAGCGGCGCTGGAGGAGGGGGGCGATTTCGCGGCGGAAACTGACGGGGGTTTGGGCGCTGGCGGAGAAGAGGGTGAGAAACGTCCAACACCCCAATGGTAACATATGGCGAAGGCGGCAGAGCCGCTGGACGCTCAACATCCAACGTCCAATGGCGCAGGCGACGTTTGGGCGCTGGATCAAGTGATGGTGATTTTTGAAGGGCGATGCCATCTTTGTTTTACAGTCCGCTCAATGGCCAATCATTGGGGACCAACACGATTTTTGCAGTCGAAGCCGGATAAATATGCTCCTTCGGCGTTTGCTTTGCCATGCCCAATGGTAACTCGCGAAGAGACGGCACAGCCGTGGGGCTCGGAGAGCGCCATCCACCGACGATGCGCAAATCGCGCAGTCCAGTGATTACTTGCTGCTCCGCACTGCGCTTGCCATTGGACGTTCAATGTTGGGCGTTGGGCGTTTTGCTTACGGCTTTGCGTCGGGGTTGGGGACGTTGATTCGGAAGCCGGGCTTGGGTCGTCCGGAGGACTGCGCTCGTGCTGCTCGTCGTCGGCCTCGGCAATCCGGGGTCCAAGTACGCAGGGAACCGACACAACGTCGGCTTCATGGTCGTAC
>JAYUWZ010000939.1:0-6047 GCA_043753265.1 Verrucomicrobiaceae bacterium | reverse complement strand
GGCATGTATCGCATGCAGGTGTACGATGGCCGCACCACCGGCATGCACTGGCAGGTGCACAAGGTCGGCGCGCGCCATGGCAAGCGCTACTATGAGCGCGGCGAGCGCATGCCCGTGGCCGTGGCACTCGGCGGCGATCCCGCGCACACCTTTGCCGCCACCGCTCCATTGCCCGATGGCCTCGACGAAATCCTCTTCACCGGCTTTATCCGCAAAAAATCCGTGGAGCTCGTAAAGTGCGAGACCATCCCCATCGAGGTGCCTGCCGATTCCGACATCATCCTCGAAGGCTACGTGCAGCCTGGCGAGATGCGGCCCGAGGGCCCCTTCGGCGATCACACCGGCTTTTACACGCCGGTGGACGACTACCCCGTCTTCCACCTCACCGCGATCACGCATCGCAAGAATGCCGTGTATCCCTGCACCATCGTGGGCATCCCGCCCATGGAGGATTTCTACATGGGCACCGCCAGCGTGCGCATTTTCCTGCCCGTGATGCAGATGAACTTCCCGGAGATCGTCGACATCGCACTCCCCGCCGAGGGCGTGTTTCACAACATGGTCTTCGTGAGCATCCGCAAGCAGTACGCGTGGCAGGCCTACAAAATCATGCACGGCCTCTGGGGCATGGGGCAGATGATGTTTGCGAAGTACATCGTGATCGTCGACGACGACTGCGACGTGCACAACACGAGCGACGTGCTCTTCCGCATGTGCGCGAATACCGATCCGCAGCGCGACTCGTGCTTTGTAAAAAACCCCACCGACGCGCTCGATCACGCGCAGACCGTCGCCACCATCGGCTCCCACATGGGCCTCGACGCCACGCGCAAACTCCCCACCGAAGGCCACACCCGCCCATGGCCCGAGCTGCTAAAAATGGACCCCGCCGTCACCGCCCGCGTGGAACAATTGATGCGCAGCCTCGCACAAGCAAAGTAGCGAGGACGCTGTTTATTCTCCCCTAATCTCTGTCATCTCGAGAACCCTAACACGGGCGTGATTGTGTGTGCGGAGAGGAACCGGGACGTTCGGTACCCCAACGATCATCCGAAGCCACAGTGGCGCGAAGCGCCCTATTACAACAGTCATCCCGAGCGAGGAACGAGCCGAGGGACCTCACTTCGTCGCGGGGTGTGCGCGGGTTGGATCAGCGTGCTTTTGAATTTGGATGAGTCCTTCGAGTCGCTTAAATGCTCCCTGCCAAATGAACAGCGACGTCTCGCCGCTTGGTGTCTGTATCTCTACGGCGCATCCCAAACAAAGCCGCGCGTTCGTCTCACATCTCACCTCTCACGTCGCAATCACGCCCCCATTGTTTTCCTCGCCCCCCCGCCGAATGCCCTTTAATGTGCTCGGTTCGCTTATGACCCGCGTTTCCGACGTCCATGTTATCGCCAATACCGCGCTGCCCACGCCGCGCGAACTCTCTGCCGAGATCCCTCGCGGAGAGAGCCACGCCGATCTCGTGGCCCGCGCCCGTGGCGACATCTCCCGCATCCTGGGTGGGGAGGATCCCCGCTTTCTCCTAGTCGTCGGCCCCTGTAGCATCCACGACCTGCGCGGCGGACGCGAATACGCAGAGCGCCTCGCCAAACTCGCGGAGGAGGTGCGCGAAAAAGTGCTCATCGTCATGCGCGTGTATTTCGAAAAGCCCCGCACCACCGTGGGCTGGAAGGGCCTCATCATGGACCCCCACCTCGATGGCACCAACGACATCCCCACCGGCCTGCGCCTCGCCCGCACGTTCCTTTACGACGTCCTGCACATGGGCCTGCCCACCGCCACGGAGATGCTCGACCCCATCACCCCGCAGTACATCGCCGACCTCACCTGCTGGAGCGCCATCGGCGCGCGTACCACGGAGAGCCAGACGCATCGGCAGATGGCCAGCGGCCTCTCCATGCCCGTCGGCTTCAAGAATACCACGAGCGGCGCGATCGTCCCCGCGATCAACGCCATCAAGGCTGCCATGCAGCCACAGACTTTCCTCGGCATCGATGAACAGGGCCGCGCCAGCGTGGTGACCACCGAGGGCAACCCGGATTGCCACGTCATCCTCCGCGGCGGCGACGACGCCCCAAATCACGACGAAGCCTCCGTGAACCACACGCTCGACACCCTCGCCAAGCACGGCCTGCCCCGCGTGGTCATGATCGACGCCAGCCACGCCAACTGCGCCAAAAAAGCCTCGCAGATGTCCGCCACCTTCCGCGAAATCATCCGCCAGCGCCACGCCGGCCAGCGCGGCATCATCGGCGCAATGCTCGAGAGCAACCTCGCCGCCGGAGCCCAGGCCCTCACCGACAGCCGCGACGCCCTCGAATACGGAAAGTCCATCACCGATCAGTGCATCGACTGGCCCACCACCGAGACCCTCGTCCGCGAAATCGCCGGGTAGGGACGCGCCGCTGGCTTCCACGTGCGCCTTCGGAGCGGGGTATTAACTTTTGAACACTGTAGTATCGGCTTGGCGAATCTTGTCGTGGAGGGCCAAAGGCCCGATCCTATCCCAGCCTGGGGCAACGCCCCAGGAGCAGGCCCCAGAAAGTCAAGGGCTGAAAGCCCGCCCCATCCCTCAGTCGCCAATTAACCTTCACCCCTTGGCGTCGCTCTCGCCCGCCTGGCTTCATCCATCATTTCAGTGGTAAGCTCTTGCTCATAGAAATCCCCCCCTTTGGCCCATGGTCCTCCGCAGATGCAATCCAAGGTATCCAACAAGGCGTCCTCCAGTGCATCGACTGTATTGAGGACATAGGTATCTAGATAAAGGAGATAGAGATCCCCTTGGCGCATGCCCTCATCCCTGAGCGTCTGAGCCCGTCGAAAGGCGGCCATATTGGGGTCCGCAGAGCGCAAAGCATTCTGAAGGCGTTCAACCGCGTCGGTAGGAGAACTCATTCTCAAGAACGTGTAGTGCGCTTTGTGAATCGAGCCCAAGAGAAAAATCGGCTTCTGCCTCCAGCTTATCTGCGCCTGCTTTATTTAGCGGCTCTTTGGTGACAAACCGTCCCCATTCGTGTATGTTCGCTGCGTGGATAGGAGGGAAGGAATGAAAACACAGGCGGCTTGTATCAATAACCAACCCCATCGGATTTCCGTACCTCGGCAACGTGCCCATCCCGCGCAAAACACGAAATGCGCAAAAACCCTCTATCCGACGCCCGATAGAACTCATCGCATCTATCGCCGATATTCATCCACGATCACGCAACAATCCACACCTCAGCCACTTGCCCATATCGATTATCGGCGACTCATCGCGCACAGCCCCGTTTCAGCCCGCAGATTTCGCCCCTCACAAGAAAGTGCGCAAAATGCGCAAAAACCCTCCACCTGCCACCCACTCGAATGGATCGCCGTTATCGCCGATATTCCTCCGCCCCCGCGCAAAAGACCAAATATCAGCTACTTGCACATTCCGATTATCGGCGATCCCCCATCGCACATATTCCCTTACCCCGTGCGATGGCATTTGCGCAAAAACCCCTACGGCCCCGCCCCCTCCGCGGCTTGTCACGGTGCACCACTTCCACCCACATGAACCGCCTCGCGCTCTTTCTCGCCATGGCTGCGTCCGCCTTTGCCGCCGATGCACCCCCTTACGTCTCCGCCTCCGCGTATTACATCCTGCCGGAAACCACCAGTGAGCAGTCCGGCTACTTCTCGCTCTCCGAGGCGCGCGATGGCCGCATCCACGTCGGCACGGCAAAGTACGGCCACAACTCCTACCTCGTGGAATTCGACCCGCGCACCGCACTGCAGCGCATCGTGCTCGATACCCACAAAACGTGCGGCCTCACCGCCACCGGCTACGCCGCGCAGGCCAAGCTCCACACGCGCAATTTCGTCGCGCCCAGCGGCAAGGTCTATGTCGGCTCCAAGCAGGGCTACGCGATCAAGGGCGACACGCAAAAGTATCCCGGCGGCTACGTGATGAGCTACGATCCGCGCAACGACCACTCGGAGAATCTCGGCATGCCGCTCCCCGAGCAGGGCGTCATCGACGTCACCGCCGACGAATCCCGCAACCGCCTCTACGTGGTCACCTGCGAGGACCAGCACTGGATGCTCGGTACGCTCAAGGGCGCTCCGTGGAAGGAGCTCGGCCCCATGCTCACGCCCTACGCGATGACCCTCGTGGACTCGCGCGGCGTGGCCAGCGCCATTACGAAAGATTTCCAGCTCGCGCAGTTCGATCCCGCCACGGAAAACGTCACCACCCGCCCCATCCACCTGGATGGCAAACTCTGGACCCGAGCCAATGGCAACGCCATCCCCACGTGGCAGCTCGACCCGGATGGCCGCCACGCATGGCTCATCCTCATGAATGATCCCACGCTGCTCCGCATCGACCTGCACAGCCCCGGCGACACCGTCGCCGCCGGGAGCCGCGGCAAAATGCTGGAGGGCAAAAACCCCGATTCCCGCTGCGCCCTCACCATTCACCCCGATGGGAAAATCTACGCCCTTATCCGCGTGGACAATACCAGCGGCTTCGGCACCGGCTACCTGCACCACCTCGCGCGTCACGATCCCGCCACGCGCAAGAACGAGGACCTCGGCGTGCTCAAGGTCGCAAACCCCGATTTCTTCGACTGGTCGCCCGGCACCGATGGCAAAGCAAAGCCCCACACCCACGGCTTCCACAAGTTGCCCGATGGCACGCTCACCCCGCTCCACTCGCACATGGCGCTCATCGCCGCGCAAGATGGCACGCTCTACGCCACGGTCATCTACCCCTTCACGCTGCTCAAGGTGGATGCATTCAAACTGCCCGCGCCCGCGCCGACTCCCGCTGGCGCGTACTTCGACCAGCTCCAGCAGCGCCTCGACGCCACGGTGGGGCGCATCCCTGCCATCACCGCGCTCGCGGAAAAAGTCGCCGAGCGCCATCTGCACGGCGGCCTCATCGGCTTTCCATGGAATGGTTCCACCCTCGAGCAGGAACTCGTCGGGCGGAGCGGGGGAGTCATGCATGTGGGCTTTGAGCGCGCGTGGAAAAAGGAGCGCACCGACGAGGAAAAGGCAAACGACGTGGCCATCTACGGCTGGGACGCCGCGCCCAAGCCCGGCGACCTCAAGCGCATTCGGGACGACAAGGCAAAAGGCCGCATGATCATCGGTTTCGGAATCAAGGCCGACCCCGCATTCGCCGAGGTCGCCGCTGCCTGCGACGCATGGATCGATGCCGGCGAAGACTCCACGGCGCTGGCAAACGGCAAACGCTCGGGCAAGACACTCCATTTCACCAACGCTGTGAATGGCTGGGTGTTCACGGGCGAGTTCGTCGCCGCCCTCACGCGCAAAGGCAAAATGCCCACCATGTGGAAGGGCTGGGCCACCGAGGGTGGTCGTGTTTGGTCCGAGAAATACTTCCAGAAAGTGCAGTTCCACGACGAGTTCACTGTCCCTCCCATCCCGCCCGGCGAACTCGGAAGACGCTACGTCGCCCGCATCCGCGCGCACGTAGGGCAGATGCGCAATACCGACCTCGCCGACATCCGCACCATGGCCGCGACCATCGACGACGAACTCCGCGCCGGGCGCAAAACCATCGTCGCCTCCGCCGGCCACATGGTCATGAACTACATCGCCCGCTTCGACGATTCCGCCTGGGCCGTAAACCACGAACTGCACGACAACGTCCCCTCGCAGATGACCGACTACGAAAAGAAAACGCCCGACAGCGCGCTCGTCCTCCGCCTCGATGCCTACGGCCTCCACCGCACCGTTCACGACCTCTTCCAGCGCAAGAAACAGCGTGTTCTCCTCCTCACCGGCGAAAGCCCCGACCCCAATTTCGCCGTCCCCGCCACCTACCAACCCCGCGTCGATCTCGCCTTCGCCCACGGCGACGCCTGCGTCTGGATAGAAGGCTACCCCATCCCCATCCTCCCACCCAGCGGAGTCATGCAAGTAGCCGCCTACGAAGCCATCAACGTGGAGGTCCTGGCCAGGCGCTGAGATGAAGGTGGCGCAGGTTACGGAGCAAAGGAGGGCGCAAGAATACGCCAGTTTTTGGAGTGCGGCAGCCCTCTGCCGCT
>JAYUWZ010000938.1:0-6050 GCA_043753265.1 Verrucomicrobiaceae bacterium | reverse complement strand
GCTGCTTGTTTCTCACCATGATCTCGCGAGCGTGCGGGAGATTTTCGACACGGTCATCATGCTCAATGGCGAACTCATCGCGGCTGGCCCCACGGAGCAGATGTTCACCGAGGAAAATACGCAGAGGGCCTATAGCACGCGCGTCTTTGCGGGAGTGGATCACGGAGTAGCGGTATGAATTTTTTCACAGAACTTTGGTCACAGGAATTCATGCGCCGGGCGCTCGTCGGCAGCGCGCTCATCGGCTTCACGAATGGCTTTCTCGGCTCATTCATCATCCTGCGCCGCATGTCGCTCATGGCGGATGCGCTGAGCCATTCCATGCTCCCCGGACTCGCGCTGGGCATGCTGTGGTTTGGGCTGCACCCGCTCGGGCTCTTCACCGGCGGCCTCTCCGCCGCGGCGCTGGTGGCCATCGGCGCCTCGCTCCTTTCGCGCGGCTCGCGGCTGAAGGAGGATACCACGCTCGCTATCCTCTATACGTTCGCCTTCAGCGTCGGTGTGATCATTCTCACGCTCCGCCCGCAGCCTGTGGAACTGAAACACTACTTGTTCGGCAATGTGCTCGGCATGGATAATGCCGACATGTGGACCTCCTACCTTGTCGCGCTGGTAGTCATTCCTGCCGTCGTCCTATTCCTGCGCCCGATGATGCTCACCATCTTCGATTCCGCCGTGGCCCGCAGCCAGGGGGTGAAAGTGGGTCTCTGCCAGTTCCTGCTCATCCTCGCGTGTGTGCTGAGCATGGTGAGCAGTGCGCGTGCGCTGGGTGTTATCCTCATGCTTGGCCTGCTCGTAACACCTGCGGCGACGATGTATCTACTCACCGATAACTTTAACCGCATGATGTGGGGTGGCGGCATCATCGGACTTGTCGGCTCGCTGCTCGGCCTCGTGCTCTCGTACCGTTTTGAGAGCATCCCCAGCGGTGCGATGATCGTTCTCGTGCTCTGCGCGGCGTTCCTGCTCGCGTGGATCTTTGGGCCTCGCTACGGACTCCTCGCACGCCTTCGTAAATCGCGGCATTTCCACGACGAGTCGCTCAAGCGCTGGGAGCATTGAGTTTCGAAGAGCCCGATAATTCAGCCTTACTTGCAATCGTAGTGAAGCGTTTTACTCTTTGCCGACAAGGGTGATGAACGCGAATACTCCAGACACTCCCAGCGCATCCGCAGGCCGCCCGTGGATCCTCTCTGGTATTGCGCTCAACCTATTTCGTGTTGGTGTCGTGCATTTTTTCCTGGGTCTGCTGATTAGCTTTGTTCCCGGATCAGAAAAGCCCTGGTTTATCGTTACGTCCGTGCTGGTGTCATTTGGGTTGGTCGGTCCATGGCGTCCCTATCGGATCGCTGCGATCGTCTTTCTTGTCTTGTCGATTATTGGCGTAATGAACGGTCACAAGCGAGGCATCGAGTATCGCAATCGGATGGAGAACTACCGCCCTGTAGCGCGTTGATTTATCCAAAACATGGGCACCTACCTCACCCTCCGCATCTACAAGGGTGCATCGCCGGAAGAGTTTCGCGCTAATGCTGAGCACGCGGCCCTCGCCATAGGTGCAAGGCTTAAGTGGGACATTCCCGGCGAAGGCGACAATCGTTTCTCCCTTCGTAGCGACGCGGCGGTTCACACCCTGTTCATTTCCCATCCAGATTCTGATTTCGTCTTTTGTGAGGAACTTGGCCGACAATCCGAGCTTCCATGGATAGAGCTCCGCATCCAAGAGGGTAGTCTTTGGGACTACACGCTCTACCAAGGTGCGGACGTGGCGGATCACTTCAGCCCCTGGCCGGAATATTGGGAAGACCCGGAAGAGGCGATGTTCCGCGAATACAAAACTCGTTGGCTCGGAAAGCCCGAGATCCTTTCGCGTTTGTGGGGTGTGCCTGTTGAGCGATTACAACGCTACCTCGTGCAATGGGTGCCCGATTACCTTGAGAGCATCTCTAAGAAGAAAGCATACCCGGGGGACCGTTTTGCATACGGGGACTACAACCAGTTTTACGACATGCTCACCACACTGGGCGGACGCGATCCACGTTTCGACGCTGGGCAGCATACGCTCGTCCTGCCGAAGTAACCGTAGGAACCTCACGTTGACCCGCCCTGATTTCAAGGCAGTAGATGCCCCTACTTTTTCTTAGTCTTGGCCGCTGGCCTCGTGGCTGCGGGAGCTTTCGTTGGGGCCGGCGCCTTTTTGGGAGCCGCCGCCTTTTTAGGGGCTGCCGCTTTCTTAGAGGCGACTGTGGCCTTTGCCTTTGCGACCACTTTCTTTCCCTTCGCCACGGCCTTCGTCGCGACTGCCTCCACTTTCTTTGCGGTAGCCGAACCGGTGATTTTGGCTTTCACCGATTTGTAAGCGCTCGCGATTTGCGCACCGGCCTTGTCCACCACGCGGCGAATGGAACCTGCCATGTCGCTCTTCTTCGCGGATTGATATCCCGATTTGACCGCACGCTTTACCTTGTCCGTATTGCCCGCAACCGATGCCCCCACAACGCCCCCGACAATTGCGCCCATCGGGCCGCCCATGATACCGCCGACCACCGCTCCCGCAGCACCACCGGCAGCCTTGTTTCTTGGAATATTAACCGTGATGTCGTCACCTGTTTTCGCAGTTTTGGATTTGGAAACTGGCTGGGGTGTTTTCTTGGATTTCATATTTGGAGACTGGGTGTGATTTGTGCGAATGCAATCTTCACTTCGGATTTGGGGATGCATTTGGCCGCAGCTATTTCGCGGGTGTTTTGACCCGACATATAGGATTCTGCCGAGCCGCAAATGAACGACTCCAAAAAAAGCACTTCTCTTTTTGCGAAGCACTTCTGCGGGGCATCCCCCGCCCTTCGGTGTCTCCCTGGCATCTCCGTCGCAGCGCTGCTCTTGGAAATCCTGCAAGTCGCAATCCTCCGTTTCTCACCCGAGCACGCCCCCTTTCTCCGATCCGGCCTTTTATGCATGGTGGCATTTGTTGCCGGCATTTCCTCTTTCTGTCCACTTGGTGGCATCTCCGCTTTCATGGCTACAGTAGTTGTGATTGTGTTCGCGAACGCAGCCGCGTCGCTCCAATCGTAGATGGCACGACTGAATGAATTCCTAGAAAGCCGCGCTCCCACCGCTTGCCGTTTTAGCTCGGATTCTTCATCGTGGCCATCGTGAACCCCGTCACCGTGATGCTCCTGTTTCTCTCCCTTTGCGCACAGGCGGCGGATTGGCAGGTGCGGCATGTGAATGCCAATGACGCAATCCGGGAGGGAGGGCCCATCCCCATCCGGCTCGAGGTTATCAATCCCACGGGCAAGCCGGTGGAGGGGCGCATCGAGAGCGTGGTGCAGATAGGAGATGAGCCGCTGGTTCACCATGTTTCCGCACCGCTAGTGCTTGTGCCGGGGAAACAAATCATCACGCACCTTCTGCCGTCGGCAGATTGCGCGCTCGACACTGGCCGAAATGCCACGCTGCATTTTGTCACGGCAGAAAGAGCCATCCCGCTGGGCACATTACCGTTGCTGAAGATGAAAGGTCGGCGCTTTGTTTTGGCGCATGTGAAAAATGGTGCCCCAAAAGAATTGGAATTGAGCATAGCAAGGAGGCTCCACCTTGAAGGCCAGGCTCCCGATGCAGCCTTGCCGCGGACGAGCCCTGATGGCAATCTGCTCCCCAAGCGTCTGTTACATCAGCTAGGTTTTGACACACTCTGGCTCGAACCCGAGGACATGCCATCGCATCCGCTTGCATTGTGCGCATACGACTGCGTGGTGCTTTATCCCGAAGCGCTGCTTGCTCTCCGCACCCGGCAATACGACGCCCTCGCGCAATGGGTGGATTCCGGAGGACGCTTGTTGATCTTTGCGAGCAAGGCTGGCGGGCTATCACCGCTCGCCATCGACAACACAGCCAAGTTTCTAGAACGCCTGGGACGTGATGATGAGTCGATCCAGTGGACGCGCTCCGAGGATGGGGGCATCGTGGAAATCGAGAAGACCCCGCGTGTGTTGAGCCCTGGCTGCGGCCGCGTGGTGATTTACCCGACAGTGGCCTCTTTTCCAGTAGACGCCAGGCTGGTCGCGGCCCGACTCACCGGAGCCACGAATCACATTTGGCCCCTTTCAAAGTTTGGTGCGGATTTGCGCATCCCCATTCAGCAGACGCTGTTGAATGCCGTGCCGAGTCCGATTCCCCCCGCCACGATTCTCCAGTGGATGCTTGGGTTCATCCTTGTGGCAGTGGCAGGCGATTATCTCCTGCTGGGATGGCTTCGACGGCGGAAATACACGTGGTTTCTATTTCCGGTGCTGGCGGTATCCGCGACGGTCGCCACCGTCATTTACGCACAGCGGCATATGAACGCGCAGGAACAGCGCGGCACCTTCCGGGTGGTGGATCTCGGCCTCGACGGACGTGTCCTTCGGCAGCAACGATTCACCGCGATTCTGCCATCAAAGGCGACAACGGGCTCAGTGACTATTTCGGAAGGCATCTCCACAACGGGGTTTGAGGGCAACGTACTCGCTTCGGCAGTCCGGGGAACGCGCAGCGGGCGGGCACCCATGCAATTTGAGGGGAATCTCCTCTCTGAAACGAAACAAGTGATGCCATTCAACCAATGGATGCCTATTTTCACATCGTCCTACTCTCCCGCGGGTGGCGGGGACGATTCCGGGATTCGCTGGGACGCATGGCAACCGGCGGAGGCTGTGGGCGGGATTCCCAAGGCCGTCGTTTCCACGATGGACCGGGATTCCAAATACCAATTCCTCACCTGGGGGCACGATTTCGAGGACAACCCGCTGGCGCTTCTTGCAAACCAGATTCTACAATTGAGCAATGAGCGGCTGACGCACCGCATTCCTCCGCCGAGTCCCGAGATGTTTCTCGCGCCCATGCACGTGGCTGGAAAGGGCTTGAACGAGACGACGCTCGTCATCGCAATCCGCCGCGATGGCCCCGATATTGTGTGTTACCGTAAATTTCAGCGCATCACCAAGGCCACGACTCAATGACCCAGCCCGAATCACCCAGCGCCAAAGCGGCCTCCGAAGCCCAGAGGCCCCTTGTCTCCATCCACGATCTCACTGTGCGCTATGGGAAAACAGAGGCTGTGCACGGCATCACTTTCGACATTCCGCGCGGCGCCATCTTTGGCTTCATCGGGCCGAATGGCGCAGGGAAGACGAGCACCATCAAGGTGCTGGCCACACTCCTGCGTCCCACTGCGGGTATCGTGAGGGTGTGCGGCTACGATGTGATGCGCAATGCGCACGAGGTGCGTCGCAAGATTGGGTATATGCCGGATCACTTTGGCACGTATGACGATCTCACCGCGTCGGAGTATCTCCATTTCTTCGCAGCAGCGTATCATATTCCGGTGGGGCGCCGCCGACAATTGATCGATGATGTGCTGGTGCTCACCGACCTGACGGCGAAAGCCTCATCCCCGGTGGACGGTCTTTCGCGTGGCATGAAGCAGCGGCTCGGGATCGCGCGCCTGCTCCTTCACGATCCCGATTTCCTCCTTCTCGACGAGCCTGCCAACGGACTCGATCCGAGGGCTCGCATCGAGATGCGTGAACTGCTGAAGGAACTGCAGGGCATGGGGAAAACCATCCTGATCTCCAGCCACATCCTGCACGAGCTGGCGCAGTTTTGCACGCATATCGGCATCCTGGAGACGGGTCGCATCGTGGCAAGCGGGCCGCTGCATGAAATCTACCGTACCCTCGCCCTGGACCGCGCAATCCACTGCACACTCGCCGAGCCAGCGGAGCCATGGCTCGAGGGCATCCGCGCCATTCCGGGTGTGGCTTCTGTGCAGGAACTTCCTGATCGGCTGCTGATCCGGCTCCGTGAAGGAGAGATGGTGCCGGAGGATCTGCTGGATGCCATTCGCACGCTGGGACCGAAGATTCGCATGTTCCAGCCGGATGCAGTGGACATGGAGACGGCGTTTATGAAGCTCACCGAGGGGAAGACGGCCTGAGCCGTATTTAAGAACTAGGATTTAAGATTTAAGATTTGGGAGACGCTGCATGGATATTTCGCCCGGCCCG
>JAYUWZ010000937.1:0-6060 GCA_043753265.1 Verrucomicrobiaceae bacterium | reverse complement strand
TTGCTGCGGCTGGTGCTCCGCACACAGACCGCGCTCCCAGTGTGTGCCGCACGCCCTCCCGCGACTGCACACCAATATTGAATCACACCCGTCACACCCCCTCCCACAAAATCAGTCGTGCATCCCATCCGATTTATGGCATGATGTTCCCCATGGAATGGGAACGGGACAGCAAGGAGGAGGCAAGGCACACCAAACGGCCGCACTATCGTCGTGGAACACGTGGAACATTCCATGCCGACGCGTCAAACGACACGCGCGCATCAATTGCAACAACCGCAACAACCCCCTCCTCCACGCGCTCCCTGCGGCCATCGCTCTTATCGCACATAATCCGATCCATCATCCCAACTCGAACGGTACCAGCTCATTGCATCACAGCATTATCGGCGATCCCTCATCGCCGATATTCCGCAGCAACCTCGCTCGCACTATGCGCAATAACTGCAACAACCCACGTCGGTCGCTCTCGAATCGCCCATACCGAGCCGTCGCACTTATTGCATATAATCCACCCAATCCCCCCTACAGGAGTCTCCGGATTGGCGAAATGAAGCGGATCGTGTACAATAGCTGCAAAGACCTGCTTCCCAAGCGGGTGAATGTGACCGTGCGCTTTCGCTTATGCCAGATTTTTGCAGCCATCGCTCCGCTCCTCGTCTCCGAGGCCGCGCAGGGTGCTGACGTGTTCAGCGGGGATATCCGCCCGCTGCTCGACCAGTATTGCAATTCGTGTCACGATGACTCGGCAAAAGGCGGGGTGAATATCGAGGCGCTCACGAAGGAGGACACCTTCTGGAAAGAGCCAAAAACCTGGGAAAAGGTGCTCACGCAGTTGCGCGACCAGGGCATGCCGCCCATGAAAAAGACGCAGCCCAAGCCGGAGGAGCGCGCAAAGCTCATCCAATGGCTCACGGCCACCCTGGAAAATCCCGATCCCGCCAAGGTGCCGCGCGATGCGGGGCGCAAGCCGATTCACCGGCTGAGCCGCCTCGAATACAACAACACCGTGCGCGACCTGCTGGGCGTGGACTTGCGCCCGGCGGATAATTTTCCGCCCGATGGCGGGGGCGGCGGCGGCTTTGACAACAATGCCTCCACGCTTTTCGTGCCGCCCATCCTGATGGAGAAGTATCTCGCCGCAGCCGGCGAACTGACCGCAGCCGCGAAGCCGGAGCGGATCTTTCGCGTGCGGCCCGGCGCGGGCAAGGATGAGCGCACGGCTGCAAAGGAGAGCCTGGAATACATGGCGGCGCGGGCCTTTCGCAGGCCGGTGGCGGCGGATGAAGTTGGCGGGGTGCTCGGCCTGTACGATGGCGCGCGCAAGCGCGGTGAAACATGGGAAGACTCCGTGCGGCTGGGGGTGCGGGCGCTTCTGGTGTCACCTTCATTCCTTTTCCGCATCGAGCAGGACAAGCTGGGCACAAGCCCGCAGCGCGTGAGCGATTTCGAGCTGGCGGCGCGGCTCAGCTACTTTCTGTGGAGCTCAATGCCGGATGACACCCTGCTCAGCGTGGCGATTGCCGGGAAGCTCAGCGACCCCGCGGTGCTGGAGGCACAGACGCGCCGCATGCTCGCCGACCCGAAGGCGCGCGCATTGGCCGAAAACTTTGGCAGCCAGTGGCTGCGCACCCGCGAACTGGGGACTACTGTGCGGCCCGCAGCGGACAAATTTCCCGAGTACACGCCCGCACTGCGCGAAGCAATGACCGCCGAGCCGGTGGAGTTTTTGCACGGCATCCTGCGTGAGAACCGTCCGGTCACAGACTGCCTGCACGCGGACTACACGTATGCGAATGAGCCACTCGCCAAGCTGTACGGTCTGCCGGAGATAAAAGGTGCCGCGATGCAGAAGGTCACGCTCAAGGACCCCATTCGCGGAGGTGTGCTCACCATGGCGGGCGTGCTCACGGTGACGAGCTACCCTCGGCGCACGAGCCCGGTGCTGCGTGGTAAATGGGTGATGGAGGAAATTCTGGGTACCCCTCCACCGCCGCCGCCCGCGATGATCAAGAGCCTGGGCAATAGCGACAAGCCAAAGAACGGCCTTACTTTCCGCCAGCAACTCGAGGAGCACCGCAAAAGCCCCGATTGCGCCGGTTGCCACAAGGCCATGGATCAGCTCGGCTTTGGGCTGGAGCAGTTCAATCCCGTGGGTGGGTGGCGCACCACGGTTTCGGACAAGCCGGTGGACTCCGCCGGGGAGCTTCCGGACGGTGGAAAGTTCAGCGGCGCGGCGGAGATGAAAAAGCTGCTGCTTACGCGGAAGGACGAATTTACCCGCACCCTCGCGACAAAGATGATGAGCTACGCACTGGGCCGCGGCCTGGGCAATGGCGACTGGCTCACGGTGCGTCAGATTTCAAAAGCGGTGGCGAAGGATGGCTACAAAGGCCAGCGTCTCATCGTCGAAATCGTAAAGAGTTACCCTTTCCAGTACCGGCAACCACCTTCAGCAACGACAGCATCCAATCCATGAACACGGCAATCTCGCGACGCACTTTTCTTCGAGGCCTGGGCGCCACGATGGCACTCCCTTACATGGAGTCGCTTGCGGCATCCACCACGTCCAAGGCCCCCGTGCGCATGGCCATTCTTTACATGGCGAATGGGGCAAACATGAAGCAATGGACGCCCACGGGCGCGGGCAGGGATTTTGAGCTCACGCCCTCGCTGGCCCCGCTCGCGGAGCGCAAGGCGGACATCACGATCATCAACCGCCTTTGGAACAAGGCCTCCAACACGGGTGACGGGCACTATGTGAAAACGGGCGGCTTTCTCACGAGCACCACGATCACCCGCACCACGGGCGATCACCTGAATAGCAACGGCGTCTCGATGGATCAGCTCGCGGCAAAGAAGGTGGGCCTTTTCACGCCGCTGCCGTCGCTGGAACTCGGCCTCGAGCCGCCGGCCACAGGCATCGATGCCAATGTGGGCTATACACAGCTTTACGGCGCGCACATCGCCTGGAGCCAGCCAACGACACCGCTCGCCAAGGAGATCAATCCCAAGCTCGCGTTCGATCGGCTCTTTCGCCCAAAGGCCGCGGGCAACAAGGAAGTCGCGGCACGCGAGGCTCTGAGGGATCGCAGCGTGCTCGACCTCGTGGCCGGGGACGCCAAGCGCATCCAGCAAAAGCTCGGAGCCTCGGACAAGGCACGGCTCGACGAATACATGGAGAGTGTGCGCGCCGTGGAGCGCCGCATCGAGTGGGACGCAAAGCGCCAGCAGGAAACGGCGATGAGCGATCCGGCAGCGCGCTCGGAGATGGAGTCGCTGGGCAAGCGCATCGACTCCTACCTCGACCCGGCACGCGTGAGCGAGCGGGCGGGCAATCACACGGAGCATTGCAAGCTCATGATGGACATCATCGCGCTCGCCTTCTGGACGGATTCCACCCGTATCGCGACCTTCATGTTTGGCAATGCAGTGAGCGGGCGCACCTTTGCGTTCCTCGGGCAGGGCTTTGGCAATCACCACGAGATTTCGCACCACGAAAACCACGAGGACAAGCTGACGCGCTACCAGCGCATCAACCAGTGGCACGTGGAGCAGTATGCCTATCTCCTGAACAAACTGAAGGGCATCCGCGAAGGTTCCGGCACCCTGCTGGATAACTCGATGATCCTGCTTGGCGCGGGCATGAGTGATGGCAATGCCCACAGCCCCCACAATGTCCCGCTGATCCTCGGCGGGCAGGGCGGCGGCACCATCGCCAGCGGGCGCAATCTCAGCTACGAAAAGGACGCTCCGCTCGCAAATCTCTGGCAATCAATGCTCAAGAGAGTCGGCGCGCCCGTGGACCGTTTTGCGGATAGCACGGGCGAACTGAAGGGGCTGGATGACCCGAACTTCAAGGGTGTCTAAATGATTAGCATTCCTTAATGCGATATTACGCAGACGTAGTTGAAATGATTAGCTAGGCATGATAGGTCCAACTCACGTGACAAAGGCCCAGCCAACACAAAATAAGAAGACGAGCAAATCCCACGCGACGAGCATGCCTGCCAGTTCTTCAGCAGAAGACTCCGAGTGGCTGCAGGTGCTCTGGGAAAAGTCGCCGGCGGCGATTTATCGGACCGACGCCAGTGGCCGCTGCCTGTGGGTAAACAAAAAGTGGAGCGAATTGACGGGGCGCGCCCGTGAGACCTCACTCGGCGATGGCTGGCGCGAGGCCGTGCATCCTGAGGACCGTGAGCGCCTTTCCAGGGAGTGGATCCGTCCCTTTGCCGAACGTGCCTCCTTTGTGAGTGAGTACCGCTATCTGCGGCCGGATGGCACTGTTCGCTGGGTGCTTGGGCGGGCAACCGCACATCTCGGCCCCGACGACGAGTTGCTCGGCTACATCGGGGTCACTGTGGATATCACGGAACTTCGCCAGTCACGGAAACCCGTGAAAGAGATTGCGAGTGAGTCCGAGTCACCCGCCCTTTCACGGCGGGAGCGGGAGGTGGCGGGACTCCTTGCGGAGGGTAGTTCCAACAAGGTCGTGGCCAAGCGTCTCGCCATCAGCGTACGGACCGCGGAGGCCCACCGGGCTCGAATCATGCGCAAATTGCGCATCAGCTCCCTAGCGGCTCTGGTGCGCTACGCCATCAAGAACGGCCTTACGGATAAATAATACATCCGGATATGGGAGCAAATCCGTTTATACGGAATGCGTATCTCCCAAGTATTGACGGATTTCCGTAAAAATAGGTCGAGAACTACGTACATTTCGGTATAGGCTCGTTCAGAAGAGCCCGTCATATTTAATTCATGTCCCGCCGCAGCATTCGAGCATTTTGCCCCCGCTGTAGGCACCTTCAGCCATTTCTTAAGGAGTATTTCGATTGGAAACTCCATCTGACGCTGACAGTGCTGACGGTCGGCATCTGGGCAGTCTGCCTCCTGTCCGCAGCCGCAAAATGCCTCATCTGGCCCTGGCGCTGCGAACACTGCGGCTGGCACGAGCCGGATTTCCGTAGCCCGGAAGAAAGAAAGGCAGCGCAGGGTATAACAGCGGAACCGTCCAAGCGGCAGCGGAAGCCTAGCAATCCAGGAGACGGGGCTTCCTCCACGGAAGCCGGCGGAGAATTTAAGGATTAGCGGGCATTTGCGCGATACGGAAAATCGATTGACCAGAGGGATGGGATGGAGAAGAGATGAGGCGTAGCCCCGCCCATGAAGCCTGTCCACCTCCTCACTACTACAGCCACGCTTGCCATTTTGGCCACGCAGGCATCGGCAGTGGATTTTGCATCGGACACCTTCGAGCTTTCGGATCACCCCACTGGCGCACGCACAGTGGCCACCGGCGGGCTGAATGGTATTCCCTTGTTCACACGCAACGCCACCGGGGTGCAATACACGGCGGCCATTATCGATGATTCCGGGCCGGGCGGCCTGGGCTCCATGGTGCTAAGCCACCGGGACATGACCACCACGTCCGGCGGTAACCAGATCATCGGCGTGCTCCCGCTGGCGATCGTGCTGGCTGCAGAGGGAGATTTCATCACCCTGAGTTTCGACTTCCGCTACACGAACATCGGCACCACGACGGCAATCAACACGGGATTCCGCTTTGGTCTGGAGGGCTCCAATGGAACGACAGTAACAGGGGACAACCAAGGCGCGACGAGCGACAACGACCGGGGCTACTACGTGCAGACCGGCGTGGGCACCACAGCGCCCGCCAATAACAATACGCTCTACCGCGAAAACGGCGGGACCATTCCTATCCTGGGCGGCCTCGATCGCACCGCCATCACGAGCAGTTCGGCCGGTGCCACGTTCAACGACAATGCCGCGCACAGTGTGCTCTACACCATCACGCGCGGAGCGGGGCTCAACATGAATTTCTCGGTGCAGTACGATGGAGGCACGCCCATCACGGGCACCACCGTCACGACCCCGTATTATACATACGACGAAGTGATTTTCGCGAGCGCCTTCGTGACCAACCCAGTGCACTTCAACGTCGACAACGTGGAAGTGGTTTCCAATGTACCCGAGCCGGGGGTGACCTCCTGTTTGCTGGCCGGAATGGCGCTGCTGGCAGGCCGCCGCAGAAGAGCC
>JAYUWZ010000936.1:0-2819 GCA_043753265.1 Verrucomicrobiaceae bacterium | reverse complement strand
CCTTGTGGCCGCGCACGATGCCAAGCACCGCGCTGAGACCCAGCCCGCGCCCCGTAAATTTGGTGGTGAAAAACGGCTAGAAGATCCGCGAAAGCGTGGCGGCATCCATGCCGCATCCGTTGTCCGCAATTTCGAGAAATACATAGTCTCCGATCTCGATCGGGTCGGCAACCGCCGTGGACAACAGGTAATCCCGATCCACCCGGAGGACCCCGGTGTGGAGCGAAATGGTGCCGCTCTTTCCTTCGAGCGCCTCGCTGGCATTGATGACGAGATTCATCACCACCTGCCGGAGTTGCGTGGGATCCGCAAGCACAGGGGGAAGCTCCCTCGAAAGATTGAAACGCAGCACGGCGTTCTTTGCGATGGAGAGGTTCAGGAGTTGGGCGGTCTCCTGCACGAGCGTGCTGAGATCGAGCAACTGCACCTCGAAGCGGCCTTTGCCAGAGTAGGCGAGCATCTGCTTGCACAGTTCCGCGGCGCGCACGGCGACGGCTTCAATTTCACTGAGATACGTCTGTGCCTCCGAGTGATGCGGAACCACCATGCGCGCGAGGCTGGCGTTGCCGAGCACCCCGGTGAGCAGGTTGTTGAAATCGTGGGCGATACCCCCGGCGAGCACTCCCAGGCTCTCCAGGCGCTGGGTGTCCTGCAGCTTCCTGTCGAATGCCGCTTTCTCATCGGCCGCCATGCGCTGTGAGGTGATATTTGCCGCAATGCCAGCCACCCGGGTTACACGGCCCGTGGCGTCCACGATTGGGAACGAGCGATCGTGGAGCCAGCGAATGGTGCCGTCGGTATGGACGACGCGGTAGATTGTTTCGCGGATGCCCGATTGTTCGGTGCGAAACTCCGTTATCACCCTTTCACGATCCTCGGGATGAATGGCCTTGTGCCACACGGTTGTGGATTCCAGCAGCACGGAAACCGGCTGGCCGAAAATATACTCGAACGCCGGATTCGCGTACAGCACGCGCGCCTGGTCAAAATCGTAGAGCCAGAAAATCTCGCCAATGTTCTCAGCCATCTGCCGGAACCGGTACTCGCTTTCGAGAAGCGCCGAATCCCGCCGTTGGAGCTGGGCCGACATTTGGTCGAAAGCACCGCCGATGCGCGCCAGTTCATCAGAGCCCGTGAGGTGCGTTCGCGCCGCAAGGTCTCCACTGGCAATCTGGTTCGCTGTCCCCACGAGACGGTTGACGCGGGATGAAAACACCACGTGAAAGAAAATCGTGAAGGCCACACAGAGCCCGAGGAGCACGGCCCCGCCGACCCACATGCGATCCAGGTCGCTTCTGCGGGCGAGCGCTTTTGCATAGGAAAGATCAAATTCGATGAAGACCACCCCTGTGCCCTTCGAGGTTAGTTCTCCCGCGTCCGTGGTGATGGGAAAGGGGAATGCCGCCGCAAGCACGTTGCCCCCATCGTGCAGCTCCGTGTAGCCCTTTCCGCTTTCCCTCACGGTAACGACCATCGTCGCATCCTCCGCATGGGACGCCGCAAACGGCCTTCCTATGGCGTCGTAGCGTGAGGACAGGAGGACGGATGACGCCGGGTCCACCACGTGGATGAAATTCACATCCCGCCCCGCTGCGGCGAGCGTGACCTCGCGTTGCGCGCTGGAGAGCGACCCTGTCTCGATGAAGTTTGTGGACATCGCCGCGATCTGCGTGCCGACGTAGCGAGCGCGTTCGCGAAAGCGCTGCTCGATGGCTCTGCCCTGGACACGCTGCTCGTAGAAAAAAGAAGCGCCCGCCGCGATGAGCGCAAACAGAAAGACCGCGAGGGGTATCCCAAATCGAAGTGGTGGGGGGAATTTCATGAGGCTGCGCCGGCCACCAGGCGCGCATCGATCAATGGCCCAGTGTCCACCGTTTTGGAAATGAGTTCGGACTTCACCAGGAACTCCGCCATGCGTTTCATCGCAGCCGGCAGCGGCGAGTCCTTCCCTGCGAGCAGCTTCACATTTTCGCTACGTCCCAGGATTTGCACTCCTTCCAGCGAATGGAGGAATTCGTCTGCTGTGAGATTCTCCCGGGGTGCCATGCGCCGCGCGGCGTCGGCGGGATTCTTTGCAAGGTAGTCCACAGCCCGGAACCACGCTTCGACGAATGCGGCGAGCGCGGGTGGCGGCTTCTCGATCGTGCTTCGACGCACCACCAGCGAATCGGCAATCTCGCCGGGGATTTTTGAGGAATCAAAAATCTGGCGGGCCCCTGCCTCCTTCATGCGCATGCGGTAGGGATCGTAGGTCACCACGGCATCCAGCCTCCCTTTTGAAAACTCCTCCTCGAGCCTGTCGGCCCGCTGCGTCACCGATTTTACATCGGAGACGGTGAGTCCCGCTCCGTTCAGTGCGCGGGCGAGAAAGAACGCGCCGACTGCGTTGTTTTCCACACCGACTTTGCAGCCTTTCAGTTCCGCCACACTGCCAATGTTCGGTTTTGCGAGAATCACGTCAGCCCCATTGGAATAATCCAGCATCAGCACGACTCGTGGATCATGTCCCGTATGGGCAATCCGGATGACTTCATCCAGCGTGAGGGTCACGGCGTCCACGACTCGATTCTGAAACGCGAGCACGCACTCCACCACGCTGGGAAATTCCAGAATCTGGATGCGATGGCCGGCATGGTAATCCAGCCCCCTGGCGAGAAACATGGGCTCGTATCCCGGCCAGAGATAGGTGGCCACACGGAACGGGGGGAGGGGACGCTCTCCGCACCCAGCTAGGCCAAGTGTGGGGACGAGGAGCGACAGGAACTTACGCCGATGCATCGGGTGCATAGTCTCTTCACAGGGCCGTTGCGCTGCTGGGA
>JAYUWZ010000935.1:0-2821 GCA_043753265.1 Verrucomicrobiaceae bacterium | reverse complement strand
GGCGGGCGGCAATTCGGCTTCGGGCTCGGTGCCGATGTCGTCCCGCATTTCCTGCATCAGCGCATCGAGTCCCTGCTCCATGCGGAAGCCCACAGCCTCAATGCGACCGTGCGGCGCGGGCGCGTGAATGGCATCGGCAAACGGTTCGTCGAGCTCCTGCGTGCCCCGAATCACCTCTGCGACCGTGAGGCGGCGTTCGGCGTGGATTGCGCCGAGCGCGGGATGAAAGATGAGCACGCCCGGCCCGCGCAATTCGGTCAGTTCGGCATCCGTCGCAGCAGGCAAAAGAATCGCATCCGCCGGTAGAAAGATGCCGCCTGCGATGACCGCGTATGGCGCGGCGGCAGGTGGGGTGGCGGGCGTCTCCGGGCAGAGCACCAGGGCGGCCCCGGGCGAGGCATCCTCGCGCGAACACGGCAGCACGTAGAGGTGACACGTGGAATCATCCACCTGCCAGCGGGCGATTTCCGCGAGCCACTCCCCGGCATCGCCCCCGCGCAGCAGCCAGGCCACGACGGGACGGGCGGGCTGGGAAGAGCGGTGGAGCTGGAGCGTGAGGGGATTCATCGGGTAGCCGCGACGAAGCGCTGGAGGTAGGTTTCGATTTGCGCGGCGTGGCCTGGGTGCGTCTTGGCATCGCCGGTGAAATAAGCGGGGCCGATCTTCAATCCATCGGACGACCACGCGGGGAGGGAATTGCTCTCGGCGAGCAAAATGGTGACCTCCGGAATAGTGGAGTCGGCGGACTGGAAGTGCAGGAAGCCGTGGGTGTCGAGCCAGACCCGGCTGCCTTCGGTGCCTTTTGCAAGGGCGATGCTGAGGCCGAGCTCGGGCCGCTCTTCCCCGTCTCCAAACGGATGGTGCTGGAGACCCGGGGCAGCCCGTGAAATGCGTTCAAGGCACAGGCAATCCCGCCCACTGGGTTTGCGGATTTCCATCCAATAGCCTTTTTGTGCCCGCAGGCGCACGTGGCCGGTCTCGGCGAAGGCTACATGGGTAAACTTGGTGCGAACCGTCCAGCGGCGCGGCAGCGGGTGCGGAAGGCCGGTGTCGGTGAAATACTCGAAATGGGTGGTTTTGGTCTTCGCCTTCAAATCGACGAGCAGTGTGTTCCGTTGCCCGAAGTCGATCAGGACGCGATAGCCGTCGGCGAAGAAACGCATCGGCGGTGGTTGTTTGAAGGGCGTCGAAAGGACCACTTGGCCGGAATCCGCCAGGACGAAACGTCCATCATTCAAGAGCACCACAATTTGGGCGTCATCATCTGGCTCGAAAAGTTGCAATGGCACATGCGGAGATTGCAGAAACGCCTGATCGAGCGGAAGGAAGTCAATGCCCTGGCCAACAAAAAGGGGGAGCAGAAATTTTTTATTGCCCCGCTCATAAACGGCGAGAAAGCGACGCCCAATCCATTGACCGCCGGTGGGAATTGCGGAACGAGCATGGATTTCCCCGGTGTCACTGGAGAGCGCGAAGACCTCGCTGGCGGTACCGATATTTACGAATGCGCCGTCAACCCAGACTTTTTCCGGTGGTGCGGGAAATTGCGGAACGGTGCTGACATTGATTGTTTCCTGATCTGACTCCGAGCGTCTCCATGACACGATATTGAGCGAGCGCTGCCCGGCCTCGTAGGTAATGGCGGTGGTGAAGTTCCCCAGGCTGGAGTAGAGCAGTCCGCAAAAAGAGCCGCGCATGCGTGGCGTGCGGAGACGCCTCGCACCCTCGCTGATCGAGCGCCAGTACCACAGGTCTCCGTCCACCGAATAACCGACGAAACCCTCTTCTTTCAGCGGGATCACGGATCGGAATTTGGTATTGAGCGGCAGCAGCAGAGGAACCTCGCGGCCGTAGTAGAAGGCGGGAGTCGCACCCTGTGAGAGCCTTTTGGTGGTGGAAGGCTTTGCGAAGAGGGACTCAAAATTCAGCAGCGCCGCTGCGAGAGGACTCCATGCGGAAGGAGTGCGAAGTTGCAGGTTGAACCGCCCCTCGCGATCCACTGTGGCCGCGTGGCACGCTCCCTCCGGCAGGCTGGCCAGCGCACTGATGAGGGCGGGCTCCTCGAGACAATTTGGGTGGGTGATGAGCAGGACGTCGAGCTTCCCCGGGCGTCCTCTGCATTCCTGCGCGAGCGCCATGACGGCGGCAGCCGGGTGGATGGGGGTTTCCAGCGCCTCGAGATGCGACGCCAGGCCCTCGCGCGAACCCAGCTCGATGGGCACGACGCCGCCCACCGTCGCGCGAAACGTGGCGGACTCCGCGTAGGCGTCCCTCTTGGCGAGCGCGGCGAGCGCCACCGCACTGGCCAGCACGCGCGGTGTACCCCACATGCGCACGCCGCTATCCAGCACCACCGCGAGCGTCGAGGGCGGCGTCTGCGATGCCGGTTCGCGGCGGAGGTACAGCGCCTCATTGAGCGCGATGCGCGCGGCCAGCGTGTCGTCGTCGTGCGCGAGTTCCGAGATGAGCAGGCGATGCAACGCGCCGCGATTGCCGATATCTGCAAAGCCACCGGGTGTCTCGAAATCGAGCCTTGGCAGCGCACGCGGCATCACCAGCGCCGCCATGATTTCTCGTGTCAGCGCGGCGATGGCCGAAAATTCCTCGTCTTGCTCCAACTCCTTCAACAACTGCCGCACGCGCTCGCCGATTGGAAGCTCCACCCCGGCTGCGCGGGGCAATTCCTCCAGCCCCGTGCGCATCAGCGTTTCGATTGCCTCGGGCTGAAGATTTGCCAGCGCGTCCTTCAACGCACTCAGCGCCGGACTCCAAAAAAGATGCGCCCGCCGGGCAGGAGTGCGGGGCCACGCTTCCAGAGGCA
>JAYUWZ010000934.1:0-2821 GCA_043753265.1 Verrucomicrobiaceae bacterium | reverse complement strand
ACCGGCCTCAGCAGCCCCCATCCAGAGCGGGAGCAAGCTCCCGCTCTCCAAATTGCGTCGCGGTGTCTTTACGTGCATTTCTCCTCAGAATATGCCATCTTATAGCCATGGAATGGAGGGAGGCAAACGAGGAGGAACGAAGCACAAGCAAGGCACGCTGCTCGGTGGGCCGACGCTCTGCGTCGAGGCAAAGCATTGAAAGGTGTGCGGACTTCCAGTCCGCCCCAGGGCCCCTTTTCCCACCTATCGCCGTTATCGCCGATAATCCCCAAAACCATGGAAATCCCGGCCGCGCGAGGTTGGAAACCTCGCCTACTTTGCCATCGCATCTATCGCCGATAATCCTTTCGCATCTAGCAAACATCATCATTACAGCCATTTACACAGCAGGATTATCGGCGATGGCCCATCGCCGATAATCAAAGCAGACATCCCAATCGACGCGAGTTTCACAATGCATTGCTTCGCGCCCTGCGCGCCCTTCGCGGTTCCAATCCGCGGCGCCTTGGAGCCGTGGCGCGGTTCCATGTTCCTGCGCAAAAACCCCTGCCCGTGGGCAAAAAACCGGTGGAATTCCCCAAAACTCCCTGTAGCGAGAAGGAAAACTAATTTCCGCCAGCCGCCAGCCGTTTTCTCTTCGTTACATAAGCTCATGCGCAAACCTTCAACACTCCGAGCCCCCCTCGTTTCGTCCGTAGCCGCCTTGCTGGGAGTGATTTCCAGCGCCTCGGCCACGGAACTTTTCTGGGATGGACAGGCTGCCGGGCCAGCCACGGCTCCGGCGGATGGAGGGACCGGCACATGGGCGAATGAGGTGGATAACTGGCTCACCATCGACGGCATTCCCCGCGAATGGAGCAACTTCAACCCCGATAGCGCCATCTTTGGCGGCACGGCGGGCACCGTGACACTCGGCAGCCCCATTATCGCGAATAGCCTCCGGTTCGACGTCGCTGGCTACTGCTTACAGGATGCCGGGAATACGCTGACTCTGTCGGACGATTCCCTCATTACCAGTCGCTACACGACGGGGGCCACGATCCTCCAGGCCGCCCTCAGTGGGACGAACCTCACTTTCAACGAACAGCACATCAATACCGGCACGGGTCTGCGCGGACTGGGCAGTTTCACCCTCAATACCAGCACCGCCCATACCGGCACCCTCACCATCAACAACGGCGTGGTGGACATCGCAGCAGGAGTGAGCGTGGCGAGCGGCTCGGGCATCGTGGTGAATGGCTCGGGCACTTACCATCCCTCTTCGACAACCACCCATCCATTCTGGCAGACGCGCCTGGGCATGCTCCGCATCATCGGCAACGGTGATGCCATCGGCTCGCAGATGGTGACGCTGAACGGCGGCACGATTATCCGGGTCTCCACAGCGGGAGGCAACGACACCGCGACCATCCAAAACCTCACGCTCGCCAGCGGAGAGAGCCAGCTCGTCTCCGCTCCCACCGGTTCGACGGCGGGGGACACGCTCGCAATCACCAATCTCACGCGTGGCACGACAGCCACCGTGCAGTTTCGCAGCAGCTACGGAACGCTGGGTGCCGCGGGCGACAACGGGAAAATCCAGCTCACCAATGTGAATGGTGTTCCGGTGGCCAATGTGAATGGCAATCTCGGCGGCTGGGCATATGCCAACGACGTCACCGCGAATCAGCAGGGCAATGGCCACGCCACCGCTTTCGCAGCTTGGTCCGATGCCCTCGGCAGCGTGGTTGCGGCGGTTCCCGACAAGGCAACCAACACCACGGGAGGCACGCTGGTCAGCCAGGATTTCTCGCTCGCGCTCCCGACGGATAACTTCCTCGTCAATAACAACACCACGGTCGGCACGAACGTGACGGTGAATTCCCTCGTGGTGCAGAACGATTTGATCGTGAGCAATGCGTCCACGCTCACCATTGCAAGCGGCGGCCTCATCGTGCGAGGCGGCAATTTTTGGCTGAAGGGCGACGGCAAAATCACCACCGGCGACACGAGCGGAAATCTCTACCTGAACGTGGCCAACACGGTGGATGCCGCAGGCGACTACCGGCTCCGCCTGCAGGTCATCGACGGTGCAACGCCACTCCAGCTCATCAAGACAGGGAATGGCTCCATCCGCCTCGGCACCTTCGACACCGGCGCATCCAGCAACAACAGCTACACCGGCGGCACCATCATCCAGGCTGGCCGCATCATGGCGGATGCTGGCAACGCATTTGGCACCGGACCGGTTTCCATTCTGCCCGGCGGCGGCGTATGGTTTGCCTCCGGCGGCACCTTCACAAATCCCTTCACCCTGAATGGCCTGGGCGCGCCGGAGAATGGCGGGCAGCTCGGCGCGCTGCGATTCAACGGCAATGCGGAAGTGAGCGGACTGGTGACTCTCGCGGGAGATACCCGTATCCACTCGGATGCCGCCAATGACACGGGCCGCATCACGGGAATCATCACGGGCGATTTCGACCTCGAGAAAACCGGCCTCGGCACGGTGACGCTCAGCAGCATCAACTCGAACTACACGGGCGACATCTATGTGAATGCGGGCACGCTTGCGGCACAGGGCTTCGGTGCCGGGGTGACCGGATCGCTCGGCCAGAATTCGCCCGAGCGCAGCATCATCGTGAACGCGGGGGCCACGCTCGCATTGCTGCAAAACAACATCTTCGGCGGGGCCGGACGCAATGCAGGGGAACTCCCGACCATTACCGTGAATGGCGGAACGTTCTCCACCACACGATTCAACATTGTGGGCAATGTGAACCTGAACGGAGCGACCATGACCCAGGCGACGACGGATACGGGTGCCTACCTCGGCTTCCAATTC
>JAYUWZ010000933.1:0-2821 GCA_043753265.1 Verrucomicrobiaceae bacterium | reverse complement strand
CCTTCACTTCGCGCTGGCGCATGGCCTGCACGATTACTTTCTCCTCCTCCATCTTGCGAATGCGGTCGATGGTGTAGCCCTGTGCGGCGATGGTCTTGAGGAAGGTCGAGCGGTTGCCGCCAAATTCCTCGCGCACCACGGTGTTAATGCGGTCGTCCACCACATGGGAGGGGATGGTCGCCTTGAGCTTGCGAAATTCCTGGATGATGAGCTGGCGGTCGATGAGTTCGTTTACCGCGCGGGTGCGAATCTCCTTAATCTTCTCAGTAAGCGCCGCACCGTTGAAATTGGCCTTCGCCGCGTTTTCCAGGGCAGTGGTGAGTTCGCGCACCTGCGAGAAGGTGACGACGTCCTCGTTGACCACCGCGGCAACGCCGTCGAGCACCTGTGGTTCCGCAGCGCGCACGGCAACGGCGAAGAAAATGAGCGAGCAGAGCAGATAGAGTGACTTCACGGGCAATCAGTAAAACTGGAAGGGAGGGTAAAATCCACCTTTATCAAGTCAAGGCGGCATCCGGGGGGTGATTTATGGGTTTCGTTCCAAACCGAGGCTACGAGCGTAAGCGACGCCACTGGAGCGCCGATGCCCTCAATCGGCCACTCCCATAGGGCGAAACCTCACTTATCCAGCTTTGGGATTCACGCACAGCTCGAATGGCAGCGCTGCTATTCGTCGGGTGGCATAATTAAATGAGGCTTCGCCTTTTGAGGTGGCCGATTGAGGACATCGGCGCTCCCAGTGGCGGCGCTCACGTATCACCCGCGCCTCAGTTCACTGCGCTTTCGCCTTCGGCACCTCACTCCACAAAACCTCCAACAGCGCCGCCATATCCGGGTCGTGCTGCTTTAGCTCCTCTTGGGTATAGGGAAAGAAGTCGTTCCGAGTGAAAAAGGCCTCCGTGGTCTCGGCGAAGTATTCTTTGTGGTTCGTCATCGCGTAGGCGCGATCCATGTGCGTGCGGCCCTCTGAGTCGCGCCGCTCCACCTTGTCGTATTTCCCGGCTGCCTTCGCTTTTTCAAAAACGGCGATCACGCGGGGTTCGTCGAACCCCAGCACACGATCGTGATAAGCGTGGGCGAGTTCGTGCAGGGCAAAATTCGGCATCCGGCGCGTCTCGGCGTCGAAAATCCGCACATTGGTAAACTCCACGCCCTTGGCCATGCCTGCGTCGCGATGATTCGCCTTCAGCCACCCCGCATTGGGATGGTACTCTGCCCGGGGCGGAATTTCCGGGTACTCGGGCGAGAGCCACAACGGCACCTTGCGAAGCTCGTCCACGGCAGCCTTCGGAACGAGACGCACGATTTCCGCGAGCTGCGCCTTCAGCAATTCCAGCGCGCGCGCCGTGGCAGCGGCCTGGTCATCCTCCAGCGCCTGGGCGATGCCGACCTTCCATCCCTCGACATCCTTGAAAACACGCGGAACGACAATCTCCTGCTGAGCACTGCGGCGGACTGGCGGCAACCATTCGGCGGGACGCGGCTTTGCCACTTTCAGCGGCGCATTGTCGCCAAAAGCACGCGCCTCTTTTTCGAGCAGGGCCATCATGTCCGCGACGCGCGCGGCGTGCTCAGGCTTTGCGGAGAGGTCGGTGGTCTCGGCGGGATCGGACTGCAGATCGAACAACTGCGTGCGATCCACCTGAGGGTAGCAGATGAGCTTCCAGCGCTCGTCGCGCACGGCGCGCTGCACTGCGCGATAGCCAAAGACGAGATGCTTGCGCGCAGCCTGCGATGGGTCGCGCAGCACCGCGCCAAAATCGACACCCTCGCTCGCCGCCGGGGCCTTCACACCGCACAGCGCACCGAGCGTCGGCATCACATCGAACAAATAGCACATCGCCTCCGTCACCTTCCCCTCGGAAATGCCGGGGCCCCTGATAATGAGCGGCACGCGCATGGAATGCTCATACACGTTTTGCTTCCCGATGAGCCCGTGGCTGCCGCGCGCGACACCGGAATCCGCCGCAAACACCACGATCGTATTTTTTGCAAAAGGCGACGCCTCCAGTGCGTCGAGGATGCGCCCGATTTGTGCGTCGAGATAGGAGATGTAGCGGTAGTATTCCGCGTTCATTTTGCGCACCGCCTCGGAGGTGCGCGGCCACGGCAGCAGCAGTTCGTCGCGCACGGTCATCTCGCCATTATCGAAAGGATGCTGCGGCAGAAAATTCGGCGCCAGCGGAAGCTTTGCCGGGTCGTATTGAATCGGGAAATCCGCCGGGACGATGTGCGGATCGTGCGGGCCGTCGAACGGCACATAGCAAAGAAAAGGCCCGCCCTTGTGCTCACGGAGAAACCGCACCGCCTCATCCGCAAACACCTCGCACGCGTGCTTGGCCACTGGCTCCGGCTTGCCGAGCTTGCCATCCTTCACATCGGAAAGTTTCGCCTTCATCGGATCCGTCATCCCTCCCGAGAAAACCGAGCGCGCGATCTGAAAACTCCTCGGCAGCGAAGCCACGCCATTGTGCCACTTGCCCGACATAAACGTGGTGTAGCCCGCTTTCCCAAAGGCTGCGGGCCACGTCTCGTCGCGCATCAACTTTTCATCTGTGCGAAAGAGCGGCTTGCCCGAGAGCAGCATCGCGCGCGACGGCACGCACGTGGCTCCCTGCAATCCGCCCTGCATATAGGCCCGGCGAAACGAAACCCCCGAGGCCACCAGGCGATCCAGGTTGGGCGTGCGGATGTCTGCGTTGCCCAGCGCCGCGATCGTGTCCGCGCGCTGATCGTCCGTGAAAAGAAAGAGGATGTTTGGGCGCTCTGCCTCTGCTCCCATGGCGCTGACGCACCATAAGCACAAAAAGAGGGAGAGGAG
>JAYUWZ010000932.1:0-2823 GCA_043753265.1 Verrucomicrobiaceae bacterium | reverse complement strand
GCTGCCCGGCTCGACGAAGACGGAGGGCGTGGAAAAATTTGTGAAGGACATTTTCCCCGACGAACCGCAGGCGGCGGCGGAGCGGCGCTTCATGCAGGAAAACCGGCCCACCTCGCTCATCGAACGCCTCATTGAGCCCAGCGAGATTGCAAACCTTGTGACGTTCGTCAGCAGCCCGCTCGCATCGGCGATCAATGGCGCGGCCCTCCGCGTGGATGGAGGACTGGTGCGCAGTGTTTTTTAACCCTATGTTTAAATAAGTCCCATCGACCTCACGGCCAGGTGATAAGGAATCAAAAATATGCCCACCGAAATCGAACGCAAATTTCTCGTGAAGAGCGACGGCTGGAGGACGGAGAAAGGGATCCATCTCAGCCAGGGCTATCTCAGCCGGGACAAGGGCCGGACGGTGCGTGTGCGCATCGCGGGCGAGACCGCGTGGCTCACCATCAAGGGCCTGACCACGGGTATCTCCCGCGCGGAGTTTGAGTACGAGATTCCCGTGGCGGATGCCGTGCAGTTGCTGAAGTTGTGCGATGGGCCGATTGTGGAAAAGACGCGGCACATCGTGGATTACGAGGGGACGACCTGGGAAGTGGACGATTTTCACGGGGCCAACGCCGGACTGGTGGTGGCCGAAGTGGAACTCGACGCCGAGGACGAGGCTTTCGAAACACCGCCATGGATTGGCGAGGAAGTATCGGGCGATGTGCGCTACGCCAATTCGAGCCTCTCGGTGAGACCGTTTTGCGATTGGCCAAAATAGATTGAGCAGCAGCCCCGGGGAGACTACGCCAAGGCATGCTCCGGCACCGCCCCTTCGGAATCAAACACTGCGCGCTGTCGTCTTTTGCAGCAGCGATCAGAAAAGAGGGCATCGAGTGAATCACACCCGCCGCTCAGCGTTGAAAGCGCTCGCTGCAGCGGGTGCGGGAATCGCTCTCCGCGCCAGCGCACAGGATTTGCCCGAAGCGCCGGGCACTTGGCGCGCGCGTGTGCTCGCTTACCTCAAGTCGCTCGAGCGCCCCGACGGCGGCTATGGATGGGAAGGGCAGGAGCACTCACATCTCACGCCGGCGTATGCGGTGATTGGCTGCCATCAAGTATTGGAAGAGAAGATGCCGCGCCGCGAACTACTCATTGAGTTTGTGCGCACTCATCATCCCGCTGCGCTGAAGAAACTGGAACAGGAGCGGCGCGGATTCGATTTCCAGCAGATCCAGGCGCTCACCTGGCTGGGCGCGGACACGACGGAATTTCACGAGAAGACCCAGAAGTGGACGCAGCCACTCGCTTACATGAAGGCATATGAGCGCAATGGCCACCCGGTCTTTCAATCCGAACTCGGCGCAGTGCGTTGCCACGAATTGCTGGGCCTTTCGCTCGAGGCATTAAGGCCGGCTTTCATCGAGTATCTCGCTTCACGCTACCGGCCCAACGGTACCTTCAACAACACGCCCACCGCCGAGGGCGGGGATGGACACGTGATGAATACCTGGTGGGGTTGGAGGGCCTCCCGGGCGCTCAACCGCGTAGTCGCGCCAAACTCCGAAACCATCCGGTGGCTCCAGGACTGCCAGCTGCCCGGCGGTGGGTTCAGTTACCAGCCAAGGCCGGAATTTGCAGGCGTGGACGACATCGCCTACACGTGGGCCGCGGTGCGATGCCTGCTCTTGCACGGGGCATTGCCCAAGGATCGCCAGGCGTGCATTTCATGGATCCGCTCGCTGGCGAATGACGACGGCGGGTTTTCCGATCGCCCCGGCTGGAACAGCAACCCCATGGCCACCTACTACGCCCTCGACACGCTGAAGGCGCTCGGGGTGCTCGCCATCGAAAAACCACTATCCGGTAAAAAGAGGGCGGGTCTTCCCGATGGGTTGAAAGTGTACAGCATTCAGATCGAGGCGCATGGGCAGGGGAGCCCGGCGGAGGCCGTCGATCTCGCCGCGCAACTCCGCTTTCATTGGTGGGGCGCGAAGAATGCAAAGCCGGGTTGGATTCGGCGTGCGCAGGAAATCGCCGACGATCGCAAGGTGCCCGTGCGCTTCTTCACGGCCAACGAGGAGTATGGCACGTGGGTCACTGTGCCGGGGCTCGGCACTTACAGCCACACGAGCGACATCATCGCGCCTGCTGGAGCGGAGATTGGCGAAGCGCTCGCAAAAGGAAATGCGGCGACATGGGCGGAATTCCGCGAACGGAGGCTCGCTCCGCTCGAAAAGGGCGGCGGCCGTCTCATCTGGCAGTTTGGAGAAAACGAGGAACTCGTGCGTCTTTTCCTCGATGACTCCGTGGAGCGCGGCGGCTACGCGGCCATCAGCACCTACCATTTTGGAAACCCCGATTTTACGAACAGCGAGCCGTTCCTCCACCGCTGGCGCGGGAAGATTCCCTACGTCGCGCTGCTCGATGCGCACGGCCCGGAAGCTTGGTGGGGTGCCGATGTGAGCACGGGATGCCGCACCCTCTTCCTTGCCGAGGAGCCCACATGGGAGGGCTGGCTGCGCGCGCTGAAGGAAAACTGGGTGGCCTCCGCGAGGCACGATGTCTGGAGCGGTTTTGCCACCTGGATGCACACTGGCTCGCGCGAAGTACGGGAGTTTTTGCGCATGCACGCGGCTGACTGGCGTTGGTGGGACAACGAGTCCATCAGCCGTCCCATGGTATCCATCGTGCCCGTGCGGCCCGAGGACGGATTTGAAATGGGGCGGCCCGAAAATGGACTCGCCCTGCGCGTGCGCTGTGCATGGACGTGCAACCCGCAGGGGCTGCTCAAACAGCCGCTGGCCGAGTTGGTAAAATTCACGCTCGATGGCCAGG
>JAYUWZ010000931.1:0-6088 GCA_043753265.1 Verrucomicrobiaceae bacterium | reverse complement strand
ATCTGAAGACTAATTGGCCCCTTGTGGGGCTTCGGCGATACTCCGCAGCGGCCCTTTTGAAAAGCACGCTCATGGGTCCTGAATCCATATACACATGGTATTCCACGGGATTCCACGTTCCTCCTCACTTCAGCCTTTTCACTCTTCCCTCCCATGCGTTTCCTCCGCCCATGAAGCTTCGCACCTCCAGCATCTCCCCTCATTGGTGGGATTACACCTGCCTTCCTGCCGATCTCATCGCGGATGCGGCCGGGCTCACCCCACGCCATATAGAGAAGCTCTCCCGTCCCGGCTTCCGAGTGGTCATGTATGATTCACTCGAGGACTTCTACCTCGCCGAAGCCTTGGAATACATCGCCGCGTGGCGCCAAAGCACCGCCGACAACCCCGTGGGCATCTGCGGTCCCATCGGGCCCACTGAGCAACTCCTGCTCGTCACACGCTTGGTGAATGAACTCGGCCTCGACCTCCGCGATGGCCATTTCTGGGGCATGGACGAATGGTTCGACCCCGCCACCGGCCGCGAGGTACCCGTCACCCATCCCCTCTCCTTTGAGCGCGCCGACCGCGAACTCTGCTTCAATCGCATCCAGAAATCGCTTCGCATCCCCGATGCCCACCTGCATTTCCCAAAAGCCGACGTCTCCGCCTACCGCGCTAGTTGGAAATCCGGCGTGCGCTGCGCCGTGATGCAAGGTGGCCAGGGCGATATCAAGCATTGGGCCTTCAACGATCCCCTCCCCCGCACTGGTAAATACAGCAAAACCCCGCCCACTGCTGCTGACTACCGCAAACTCGCCACCCGAATCGTGGAACTCCACCCGCTCACCATCGCGCAAAACGCCCGCACCAGTGGCGGCGGCAATATCTCCATGATTCCCACCATGGCCATCACCGTCGGACCCGTGGAAACGTGGCTCGCGGAGAAGGTGAGTATCTGGCAGGCTGGCGCGCACGACAACCCATTCGGCCAGCGCCTCACCGCTTTGATGATTAGCAAAGGCATCGCGGACCCCTGCGTCCCCATGTCCCTGCTCTCCGACCACCCGAATGTGCAATTCAACTACTACCGCCCCGGCCTCGGCACGTGCAGCGTCGAGATGCATTAAGCGCTGGGCTCATCCCCATCCGGGTCGGCGTGGCGCACTTTTGGCAGCACGCTGAATCCCCACACGCACGCTGCGAGCATCCACAGATAACTCGCGCCGTTGAGCCAGTGCGAACGGGCGGGCGAAAAGTCACCGATGGCGCGGAGCACGGTTCCCACGAGGAGAAGGAGCGCGGCACCTTGCAGGGAAGGAAGACGCGTCTCAAAGAGCGCCTCGTTTCCCGAATGGCCAAGCACCACGCGCGTGGCGACGGTGAAGGCGATAAGGCTGAATCCGCCTAGGAAAACGACATGCAACCCAGCGACGCGCTGGCCCGGCCAGAAGAGCGGGAAGATGAGCCCGGCGGCAAGTGAGAGCAGCGCCAACTGCGCCGCAAGCGAGACGGTGCGGAGGGGCAAAGTTTGACGGTGAAAAGGCACCATTGCGGCCAGATAGACCATGGCCGATATGCAGCGCAGCCAGGCGGCAACGGGCGTTGAGGGATCGCCGGCCTCGAGCCAGTAGCTCGCGAGCAGCACCACGCCTGTGGCACCGGAAAATGCGGCACGCAGCCACCACCCGGGCGACGCACTGCGTTCCTCCGTCATCGCACGCACATTTTTCAACCCAAGAAAACGAGGCAGCAGGAAGGTGCCGATGCCGAGCAGGAGAAAGAGCACGAATGCCTGATTCAATAGCAGCCCGCCGAACAACATGACGCGGCCGGACACATAGCCCTGGATGCCGCCCAGCCACAGCAGCGGACCGATGAGTCCACTGAGAAGGCCGAGCGCTACGAGCACGAAGCCCGGTGGCGGTAGCTCCACGCGCCGCCGCACCCGCGCGAGCATGCTTCCACTGAAAAACAGCATCAGGGTGATAAAGCCGACATCGCCTGCTCTCGGCTGGAGACCGATGTGCAGGCCGGAGGTGAGCAGATACAGCGCGAGCAGCACCCGGAATTCCCAGCGTCGCAGGGGTGGTGCGGAAAGCAGGCGCGGCAGTGCCGTGCCCAGAAAGCCAATGACGAAACCTGCGAGGAAACCCTCGATCATGAGCCGCGCGTGCATCAGTCCAGGGTAGAATTTGTGCCAGCCTTGGAAAAAGAGCGGCCACAGCGACACACCCGATATGCCGAGGGCGGTGGCGATGGGGAAAAAAATGCGGAATGGTTCCGCGAGACACAGGTCGAAGAATCGGGGTTTGTCGCGCGGCACTGGAGCAGTGAGGGCTGGGGGCATGTTTGTTCTCAGCGTCGTGCGGCGCTTGTGGCTTTTTCAATCGCCGCGATGAGCGGCGCAGGCTCCTGCTTTAGGCCTGCGTGCTGAAATGCGATCTCACCTTCCGCGTTGAGGAGTGTCATGACATTCGAATGTGCAAACTGCCCGCGTGCGTCCTCCGCGTAATTCACGCCCAGCAGTGCGGCGAGTTCGCGCACATCGTCCGCCCCACCCCGCAACAGCGTCCACCGCTCTGGTGTGAGTCCGCGCTTTTTACGAAAGGCCGCAAGTTCGGCGGGGGTGTCGCGCTTTGAGTCAATGCTCACCAGCAGAAAATCCACTTTGCCTCGCACGCCGGGCGGCAACCGGTTCTCGATCGTCTTCAGTTCCTGAACCAAAATCGGGCACGCGTATTCGCATTGGGTAAAAAACATCGCGACGATTTGTGGACGGCCCCGAAAGGCGCTGAGCTTTATTCGCTGTTCCACGTCGGAGGTCCAAGTCGAATCCAGCAGGTAGAGGGATTTGTCCGTCGGTTTCCCGAGTTCCATCGGCACCCGGCAGCACGGTGGCTTGTCACCCACTGCGGGGGTTTTCGGCGGCTCCGAGGCGAAGGCCGCGGTCGCAGCGAGGAGAATGAGGGCGGTTCGCATTTTCATGGCGAGTTTTTTGCACAGCGGAATCCGAGGTTATGAACGGTATAGGAGGCCTTGAGGCTGCTGCGCAGGCCGTATCGCATGAAAGCGGGAAAATTCGCACGATCCCCCGCGCCGAGTGAGCCGGCCCCACAGAAGAGCTGGCGCTCAAGCCCGGTGTCCCCACGCGCGTCGCCCGTCATGATTGCGCTGTTGAAATCGCTCGTCCATTCCCACACGAGCCCGTGCAGGTCACGCACTCCGAGGATGTTTGGGCGGCCCGCACCCGAGAGCGGCAGGGCCTCCGGTACGGGTGCCGCGTACCAGCGCGCAATCGTGAGTTGAAACTCCGCGTCCTTCGACCCGTCCGCATTGGTAAAGCCCATGCCCGCCGCATACTCCCACTCCGCAGTGGTTGGCAGCCGCAGCCCGTGCCACGCGGCATAGGCTTTGGCCGCAAACCACGAAATGTGCGTGACCGGCTGCCCCGCCCGCGCCCCGCCGGGATCGAGATCCGCAGACCAGTGTGAAAGGTAGCGTTCGTCGGCAAAGAGGCGCTTCACCGATGCGCGCTGCCATTTCGGATTCTCGCGCACGAATTCCAAAAATTCAGCGTTGGTCACGGGGCGCGATTGCATTTGAAACGCGGCCACCGGGAGTTCGCGTGGATCCTTCTCGCCGCGGAACAACGGGCGAAACACGCCGGCGGGAATGGGCACAAGGCCGTTCCCCTCCGCGGCATCCATGCTTCCGCCCGGGAGAACGCAGAGTGCGATGGCGATGGCGACGAGGATGTGCGGAGGTTTCATTGCTACTGGGTCGCGGATTCCGCGTGGATTTTGCGCACATCCTCGACCGTTACAATGTCACCGGTATTGCCCCACGAGTTGTATACGTAGGTGAGGACGTGGGCGATTTGTTCGTCGGTGAGCATCACGGGGGGCATCACGCCATTGTATTTCTGGCCATTGACCACAATCTCGCCGGAGAGTCCCTTCACGACACTGCGGATCGCGCGCGCTTTGTCGGCCATGAGGTAGTCAGACTTTGCCAGCGGTGGGAATACGCTGGGAAGCCCCTGCCCTTCCGGCTGATGGCAGGCAAAACAGGTCTGCGTGTAAACGCGGCGGCCTTTCTCGATGATGATCTCCTTGCTCATCGCCTGAATCTTCACATCGCCCGCAATCGCCTGCTGCATCTTCGCCTCCATGGCTGCCACATTGGGTCCGGTGCTTCCGGGCAGGGCACTGTCGCCGAGGTAGGTGGCGTCCACTTCCTTGCCCGAGTAAACGAGCAGGTTTGGTGGGCCGTCCGCCTTCAGCATGCCGAGCGCGCCTTTGTTGAACGCACGAAACAACGCGTGATCCACGAGGATGAATGTGCCGGGCACATCGAGTTTGAATTCCACGATGGTGGAACCACCTGCGGGAACAATGGTCGTCTGCACGTGCTCCTGGTTTGCCTTCATGCCGCCCTCCGAATACACCTTGTCGAAAATCTCGCCGATTACGTGGAACGAGGAGGTGAGGTTCGGTCCGCCATTGCCGACGAAAAGCCGCACGTTCTCTCCCACATTGGCCTTCAAGGCCTTGTCGCCCACGAGCGAGCCTACCGCGCCATTGAAGAGGACATAGCTCGGCCTTTCATCCACGGCCTTTTCCATGTCGAAGGGCTGCAGGCCCTCCTCTCCAAATTTGCCCTTGGTGTAGAAATCGCCCTGCATCACGTAGTACTCGCGGTCTACCTTGGGCAGCCCCTCCTTGGGTTCCACAAGGATAAGGCCATACATGCCATTGGCCACATGCATGCCCACAGGCGCCGTGGCGCAGTGATACACGAAGAGGCCGGGGTTGATGGCTTTGAATGAGAATTGCGACGTGTGGCCAGGCGCTGTGAATGAAGAGGATGCGCCACCACCGGGACCAGTCACCGCGTGGAGGTCGATGTTGTGGGGCATCTTCGAGGTGGGGTGATTATTCAGGTGGAACTCCACCAGATCCCCTTCCCTCACGCGGATGAAAAGCCCGGGGACCTCGCCGCCAAACGTCCAGAAGAGGTAGTCCACCCCATCCGCCATCCGCTTCACCAGTTCGCGCACCTCGAGATGCACGACGACTTTGGTGGCGTGCTTGCGCTTGATAGGCGGCGGGACATTGGGCGCGGCAGTGAGGACGGCCTTTTCCTCGCCGATGACTTCCGGGTCTTTTCCTTTGGCTGCCGGATTCGTCAGCGCAGCGGTCGACGGTGGGTCCTCGGCGCTATACGAGGATAGGTTTGCGGCGAGGAGGAGTGTGATGCCGAGGAAGGCGGAGGGAATGGTTGTGCGTTTCATGATATTAGGTAGGTGCGCGCGTGGACTGCATTTCTGTGAAAGGATTGCCAGTAAAGGGTGAGCTGGATCAAACGGGGCATACCGCTGGTTTTTGGAGTTCCTGGCGCGGCCCGAAAAACTCGAGATGCACCTGGGTAGGGGCAATGCCCCATTCAAGGAGCTGGTGATAGATGTTCACCATGAAGGGCTTCGGACCGCAGAAATAGTAGTCCGCATCCCGTCCAGGGATCAGGGATTCGATGAGCAGTCCATCGACGAGACCTTCGCTGTCGCATGCACTCGTCGCACGGTCTTCTCCGGTTGCCCCGCTATAGCGGGTGTGGACCTTGAGATTTGGGTGGCGGGCGGCAAGTTCGCTTATGGTTTTGCGGAAGGCCTGCGTTCGGCCGTTGAGTGCGGCGTGGATGAAGAAGATCGGGCGTCCCGGCATGGCTTCCAATGCGCTCAGGAGCATGCTCATCATCGGAGTAATTCCGACCCCCGCTGAAATCAAAACGAGCGGACGTTCATGTTTCTCCGTGGGATCGAGGAAGAATTCACCGCAAGGCGGACCGACTTCCAGCGAGTCTCCCACCTGAACGCCCTTGTGCAGGTAGTTCGAAACGAATCCATCCGGCGTGGCGGCATCTGCACCTGAGTCCCTTTTGACACTGATCCGGAAGTACGGCTGCCCCGGTTTGTCGGAAAGGCTGTAGTTTCGCATCGTCGTGTGCCCGCAGGGACTCGGCACGCGCAGGGTGATGTATTGGCCGGGCTTGAATGCAGGCAGCGTGCTCCCGTCCTCGGGTTCGAGGTAAAACGAGGTGATTACCT
>JAYUWZ010000930.1:0-2826 GCA_043753265.1 Verrucomicrobiaceae bacterium | reverse complement strand
CTGCCGAATCTGATGACGGCGGGGAATCTCTTCTGCGGGTTCCTGGCCACGCTCAAGATCCTTCAAGGCACCCTCGCCATCGAAAGCGCGAAGCTCTCGGGCGCAGCAATCTCCATCGCCATCGATGCTGGAAATGTGCACTTCAAGTTCGCGATCTGGTGCATCCTCGCGGCATGCATCTTCGATCTGCTCGATGGACGCCTCGCCCGCCTCGGGGGCACGGATTCACCCTTCGGTCGGGAATTTGATTCCCTGGCGGATATCGTCAGCTTTGGCGTCGCCCCTGCCCTTCTCGTTGCGCGGGTCGTCCTGCGCGAGTTCCCGGATGTGGGCTGGCTGATTGCCAGTGTTTACCTGGTGTGCGGAGCCATGCGCCTCGCAAGATTCAACTGCATCGCGGCATCCGGCAACTCCGGCGGAGGCAAGGAGTTCAAGGGCTTCCCCATCCCCGCCGCCGCAGGCCTCGTGGCCAGCATCACGCTATTCATGATGTGGCTGACTAATGACCGCATCGAGGACCGCCTCATGCACTGGGTCCTGCCGCCCCTCCTGCTATTCCTTTCGTGGATGATGTTCAGTTCGTTCAAGTATCCAAGCTTCAAGAACATCAACTGGCGGACGACCCGCAGCATGCCAAAGTTTCTGGCCATCGTCGTCGCGATCGCCCTCACCGTCCGCTACTACCAGTGGATGCCGGCAGTCATCTTCATCACCTACCTGCTCTACGGCTTCCTCCGCCCCTTCCTCTCCCGGAAAATGAAGGAGTCCATCGAGGAGGAAGTGGAAGATGAGGAGCCGGAGCTGCCGTTGAAGTAGCAAAAGTAGGCGAGGTTTCCAACCTCGCTCGGGCGGGAATGGCGAAGCGGAGCACAGAGGGATCATCTCCCTGCCTTTGATCCACCTTTAAGTGAGGATCCCTCGCCCTGCGCCCTCCCGCGCGAGGTTGGAAAACCTCGCCTACTATGGTCGCGTGACTCTCAACCGGCAGAACACCTCCGTCAGCCCAGTCGCCAGCGGCCACGAAAGCCGCTCCCATGTCTCATCAATGACTGTGACCTGCGGAACTCCCGGCAGCGGATCCCAATCAACCATGTCCGTGGAGTACTCTGCGACATAGGTAACCCCGGGCCCTGAAGCCGCCGCCCGCCGAATGAAATCAAAGCGCCAGCCACCGGGACTCGAAAGAATCGGCAGACCGGAAGTTCCACCGGGCACCAGCGGACGTGCATCCATCAGCATCGGATTCGTCCGCTGCGAATACTCGATGAGATTGCTGGCCCCATCGTGATCGGGGTCAGCCAGGTCGCCTGCGATGCTGGCATTGCTGCTCTGAACACCAAAAGACTCCTCCTTCCACGCAGCCAGCGGAGCCATGCCCACCTTGAGCCCGTGACCAAAACTGGTGACCCATATTTTCCCACTGTCCGTGGGATCAAAGAAGACCCGTGTCGGCTGGCGAAAAGGGTAGCTCGTCACCGCCTCCCACGTGGGCGTCGCCGCACCGAGATTGCTGGTAAACCAAAGCCCATCCTGCTCGGTGGTCAAATAGGCCGTGCCGGCGGTGGTGGGATGGACGGTAAGCGATTCCACATTCGCAAGACCGCTGGGAACGGTGGCGTTTGAAAAAAGCTGGGTCCAGTTCACCCCGCGATTCGTGGTGCGATACACCCCACCCTTGTTGTTCGGAGGACCACCCCATCCGTTGAAGACGCACACATACCACGTGTTCTGCGTGGTATCGTGCGGGTCGATTACCACATCCTTCGTCCAATACTGCATGTTTGCGTGGCTGCGGTCAGTCCAGCTTGCGCCCTGATTCGTGCTCACAAACACACCACTGCTTGCAGTGAAGGCGCTGCTTGTGCGCCTCCCGCTATACGTGGCTATGAGCGTGCCATCGTTCAGCACTACGACGTTGTAAGGATGCCCTTCCGTGCGCGAAGCGGGCGATGCGCATTTGGTCCAGGTGGAAGCCGCCCCGGCATTCAGGTTGTCCGTGCGATACACTCCCCCCTCCGGGTTGACTCCACCCGCCCAGTGGATCACCGCCGCATACAGCCGGTTCGCATTCGTGGGATCCTCGGCAACCCAGATCACCGGCTTCGCGAAATTACGCAGCGTGCTCCACGAGGAACCATTGTTCGTGGAAAACAGCACCCGGCCCGCGCCGCCATCGATACGTGCATCCTGCAAATACGTGCTTTGATACATGTCATGCACGCTCGACGTCGCCGCGTAGAGCGTGCCGCTCGTGTGCTTGATGACTCGATACATCGAGTTATCGCCATGGCCGGTGTAGTCGAAATTCCACGAGAAACCCCGATCATCGCTCTTGCTCCCGCGAATGTCAGAGTTTGCCAGCAACATCCGCGTGCTCGTGGGAAACAGCACCTGCCAGCAGGTCGTGTCCTCCAGCCCGATGCTGCGGTAGCTTTTGCCCTTCGGCGTGGGGCCAGGGGCATTTTGATCCGCCGGATTCACGTAAGCCTGCCGCCAGTTTGCCCCGGCATCCGTGGTGAGATGGCAGAAACCGTAATCCGTGAACGCAGCTTTGGTGGCGTCCGTGGGAGCAACGGAGAAACCGACGGGATTGCCGCCGTAGCTCCATCCGCGATCACCGCCATGCCCCGCCCAGCCGGTGGCTGCGTTGCCGTTGTTCACCGTGGTGAGCACGCTCGTCCAGCCAGTGCCGGCATTCGTGCTGCGATAAACCACCGGCGACTCACTTCCATCCGCCCCAGCGGCCCAGATGACCGAGGGATTATTGCGAGCCATGCCCACCCACGGAAGCAGGTGCCCCGAATTAATGCCCGTCGTTCGGAGCTC
>JAYUWZ010000929.1:0-2829 GCA_043753265.1 Verrucomicrobiaceae bacterium | reverse complement strand
CAGTCGCCTGGGTAGACCACCTGCTCGATGATATGCACGAGCGCGACCTTTGCACCGAAGCGCTTCGCAAAATCGAGCGCATAGCGCAGCGCCTCTTTGGAATGCTCTGAAAAATCAACGGGCACCAAAATCTCCCGGATAGTCACTGGCTTTGGTGCTGCTGCGCGCTTGCCTGCGGGTTTCACCACTTTCCTGGGCGGAAGGGAGGCCCGAGTATCGCCCGCAGTTTTGGAGGGCTTCGGAGGCAACGATGAGAGTGTGGTCTTCTTCGTTTTCATACCTTAAGTTTCTCCCCTCTCTCCTTGCGCCGCAACGATGGAATTTTCGCCATCACGACTTGAAATGCAACCAACGCGTTGCCCTCTCACGATTAGCCTGCTTTTGTCCGCACTCGCGAATGGATATCCGTAAATTCAATGTCCTCGGCGTCGAGATGAGCGCCATGAACCTCGACGTCGCGACGAGTGCGGTGCTGGAGGCCTGCGCTGTGCGACGCAAAGGCTACGTGTGCGTGACGGGCGTGCATGGTGTAAGCGAGGCGCGCAACGATCCCGAATTCCGCCGCATTCTGAATGGCGCGTTTTTGAACACGTGCGATGGCATGCCGCTCGTGTGGGAGGGCCGCCGCGCCGTGGGTAAATGGGTGGACCGTGTATACGGCCCCGACCTCATGCTGCGTATCATGGAGGCGACGCGCGATGGAAAGTACACACACTATTTTTACGGCGGCGCGCCCGGCGTGGCCGATGCACTGAAGACCGCCATGGAACTGCGCTTTCCTGGCGTGCGCGTGGTGGGCACCCACTGCCCCCCTTTTCGCCCGCTCTCGGAAGAAGAGCAGCGGGCGCTGGCGTCGGATGTGGCGGAGAAAAAGCCGGACATGTTTTGGGTGGGCCTCAGCACCCCCAAGCAGGAACGGTTCATGGCCGGGTATTTGCCCAAGCTGGAAACCACGGTGATGTTTGGCGTCGGCGCCGCATTCGATTTTCACACCGGTCGCATGAAGGAAGCACCAGATTGGATGAAGCGCTCCGGCCTCCAGTGGTTCCACCGCCTGTGCAGCGATCCCAAGCGGCTCTGGAAGCGCTACGCAGTCATCGTGCCGACCTATCTCACGCGCATCTTTCTCCAGCGCACAGGGCTGAGGAAATATCCGGTTGAGACAGACAGGGGATAGATGCAGCGAACTGCGCAATTTTTGCCGCGTACCGGCGCAACTTGACCTGTCAAATCCTTACACAGTCCACGCCACCACACGATCCGGAACCTGCTGGATGGAGCCTTCCTCCCTGGGTTCTGCGATACAGACCACGAAAGGGAAATCGACCGGTTTCGTCCCCCAAAAATCGGCATCCAGAAACGCTTCGAAGAGAATCAGCGAAGTGTTGCCAGTAATGGCGCGGGGCACACTGCGCCGCCGTTCGTGCTGGAATGGTTCGTCATTGATGACCTCGCACGCCTTTCTCAGTGTGGGTTCCACCTCTGCGGCATCCTGGCCGTGGAGTGCCTTTAGTTTTTCCGAAACCGTCACCAACTCTTTCGCAAGTTCGTCAGAATAGGGGGCAAACGACCCCACCAGAACAGCATGCGCGCCGGCACTTTGCTTTTGCAGAAGCTCGCGGTCGCACGTGACGATAGCGCAAAGAATGATCTGCGAATCAGCATAGGCTAGGGGTGCATTTTTCACGGCTTCCAGCCATGCATTCCGTTCCCCGCGCCATTTCCAGATTAACCAGAGACCCATCGGAATTCCCATGATTGTGCAGATCAGCAGGATGCCCGCGTACATCTGCCATTTTGCAGGCCTTCCAAAGAGCGCGATAAAATAGTTACGGAACTCCGGAGTGCGGAGCCAGTCCTGAAAGTTTTGATGCGTTTTTTGAAAATCTACCATTGGAGCCTTTGAGAAGAGATGCGCGCTACTATGGACGCTCAAGGTTCCCATAAAAACGAAAACCTCGCTGCTCGTTGCGGGTGTCTGCGCACCGTACCGGCTTTTGCAACTCATTCCGCATCGCCCGCACTTTTTTACACGCCGCAATTGCATCCCCGCTCCACCCTGTGAACGGTGGGGCGGACACAATGGCAGGCTTTCGACTATTTGATCTCAATCCCGAGCAGCAATTGGCGGTGCGCACCACCGAGGGCCCTTTGCTGATATTGGCGGGTGCTGGCAGCGGCAAGACGCGCGTGATTACCGCGCGCGTGGCATTCCTGATCGCAAACGGAGTCGCGCCCGAAAACATCCTCGCAGTGACCTTCACCAACAAGGCCGCCAAGGAAATGCGCGAGCGCCTGGAGGCCCTGGTGGAGCACGAGAAAGCGAAGAAGGTGACCATGTCCACTTTCCACGCGCTGTGCGTGCGCATCCTTCGGCAGGACATTCAGTCGCTCGGTTACAAAAAGAATTTTTCCATCTACGACGAAGGCGACCAGATGGGGCTCATCAAGAAGATCATCACGCGCATCGCCGCACGCGACGAAAAGCTGGACCCCCACGTGGCGAAAAACGCAATCAGCAAGGCCAAGAACGCCGGGTCGCGTGCCCCGGAGAACGACAAGACGCTGCTTGGTGCGGTATTCGCCAAATATAACTCGGAGCTGAAAACGCTGAACGCGGTCGACTTCGATGACCTGCTGCTGCTCACCGTGAAACTGCTCAATGAGCACCCGGAGGTGCGCGGCCGCTGGCACAGCCGCTTCCGCTACCTCATGGTCGACGAGTTCCAGGATACGAACCGCCTGCAGCTCGATCTCATCTCACTGCTCGCCAAGGCCCCCGGGTGCGAAAATGGCGGCGGAGTGCCGCCGAATGTCGCGGTGGTGGGC
>JAYUWZ010000928.1:0-2829 GCA_043753265.1 Verrucomicrobiaceae bacterium | reverse complement strand
GATAAATCACACAGGAAAGAACAAATTCTTTCCTATACCCTCCCCAGCCCAAAAAACCCACGAAACACATATAGCGCAACAACTGCAACAACCCCCCTCCCAATCCGTCCAAGCGCACCGGAATCCCACGTCGCCTTTATCGCCGATAATCCGTTTCCGTTCCGCAACAATTTCAACATCAAGCGCTTGCGTTACGGGATTATCGGCGACGCCCGATCGCCGATAATCGTCCACCGCTTCCACGCCAGCCTGCGCAACAACTGCAACAACCCCGGTTGTGCTGCCGATTCAAATCACGTCGCCGCCACCCTGCTTACAACATTTGCAAAGCTCGCCGAGGCCTCGTAACATTCACTCTCTCAATGGAGCGCTGGTTCCTCATCCTATCTACAATCTGTTTTCTCGTCGGCTTCGCCTACTGCATGTTTGCGCTGGGTGCACGGCTTGCACGGCCGTCTCGGTGGAACTTTGTGGTGATGCTGACCGGTTTCACATTCCAGACGGCCTTCCTGTATCTGCGGGGTGAGTCTGTAGGGCGTTGCCCTGTCACGAACCTCTTCGAGGTGCTGGTTTTCCTGAGTTGGTCGGTGGTGCTGTTGTATTTCATCATCGGTGGCACCTACCGGCTTTCCCTCCTGGGAACGTTCACCGCGCCGATGGTGTTTTTGCTGCAATTGATGTCCCTCCTGCTGCCTCAGGCGCATCAGCCCCCGGTTTACAAAAAGAGCGCGGGTATGTGGCCGGAACTGCATGCGGCCATCTCGCTGGTGGCTTATGGGGCCTTCGCAATGGCCTGCGTCGCCGGGGTGATGTATCTGGTCCAGGAAAGACTCCTCAAAAAGCACCACCTGAACTCCTTTTTCCAAAATCTCCCTCCTATCGCGGATTTGGCCACTGCCCTGCAGCGGGTGATTTTTGCGGGCGTCTTGCTGCTCGGCTTTGGGGTCATCGCGGGATTTATCGCCGGAAACGCCTCAGAGCACCTCGCTGTAATCACTTGGGCCATTGGTGTTTGGCTTGTATACACCAGTGTGCTCATCGCCCGGTGGACACACCGTTTCAGCGCACGCCGCATCGCATGGATGTCGGTCGCTGCCTTCACGATAGCGCTAACGACGCTCGGACTTCTGAGTTCTACCCACCTCTAATATCGATGCACGTCGTCTGCCTGGGACTCAGCCATAAGACCGCGCCGGTCGAACTTCGCGAGAAGTTCGCCGTGGGCGACGCGCACCTTGGCGAGGTGGCGCAGCAGCTCTCGCACGCTCCCGGTGTGAGCGAGGCGGTGGTCGTTTCCACGTGCAACCGGGTGGAGTATTACATCGCCGCCGAGGAGCCCATGCATGCCACGCAGGCCATCGCGAATTTTGTGAGTGGCCGTGGCGACGTGGAGATAAACGCGATGCATTCCATGCGCGGGGATGAGGGAATCAGACATCTCTTCCGCGTGGTAAGCGGACTGGAGAGCATGGTGCTGGGCGAAACGGAAATCCTGGGTCAGGTGAAGAAAGCCTACCTGGCGGCGCAGTCCTCCGGGGCGACCTCGCGCAACCTGAACAAGCTTTTCCAGCGCGCATTCAATGTGGCCAAGGAGGTGCGCACGCAAACGAGCATCACGCGTGGCTCCGTGAGCGTGGGCAGTGCCGCGGTGGATCTGGCGGAGAAAATTTTCGGCAAGCTCGACCATTGCCACGTCATGATTCTCGGTGCCGGGGAGACCGCTGAGATGACGGCGAAGGCTCTGCAATCGCGGGGGGCCAAGGCCATCTTCGTCTCCAACCGCACCCACGAACGCGCCCAGTTGCTCGCCGAGACACTCGGGGGGCGGGCCATTCATTTCGACGAATGGGACAGCGAGTTTGATGTGCTGGATATCGTCATCGGCTCCACCGGCGCGCCGCACGCCGTGGTGACCAAGGCCAAACTCGCGCCGCTCATGCGCCGCCGGGTGGACCGCCCGCTTTTTTGCATCGACCTTGCGGTGCCGCGCGACTTTGAACCGACTGTGAACGAATTGGACGGAGTATACCTTTACGACATCGATGCCCTGCAAGGGATTGCGGATGCCTCCATGCAGGTGCGACGCGCGGAGCTTGCGAAGTGCGAACAACTTATCGAGCGCCACGTGGGAGAGTTCCACGAATGGCTCATCACGCCGCACCCTCACATGCCCCTGCACCCGCAGACGGAGGGGGCGAAGTGAACGAAATCATCCTCGGCACCCGCGGCTCGGCACTCGCACTCGCACAGGTGGATCTCACCGAGGCGGCCCTCGCAAAGGCGCTACCCACTCTGAAAACGAAACGGGAGATTTTCATCACTCGTGGTGACAAGAAGCTCGACCTGAACCTGCTCCAGAAAGGCGATGGCGGCGGCAAAGGTCTCTTCACCCGCGAGTTGGAGGAAGCCCTGCTCGCTGGGACGATTGATGTCGCAGTGCATAGCCTGAAGGATCTGCCTGGACACAACCCGCCCGGGCTCACCATCGCAGCCGTGCTGGAGCGCGCCCCCATCGCGGATGTGCTCGTGGGAAAGGCAACTGGCGGACTCGATGCATTGCCGCAGGGTGCAAAAGTGGGTACAAGCAGCATCCGCCGCGCAAGGCAACTCTCATGGCTGCGCCCGGACATCCAAATCGAGGAATGGCGGGGCAATGTTCCCACGCGCCTGCGCAAGCTCGGGGAGCGTGAGGACGTCTCTGCCATCGTGCTCGCGGAGGCTGGCCTTCGCCGGCTGGGCTACGCGATGGCGGACGGACTCCTCCAGTGCGACAGCGGTGAATTTTTCGCCGCATCGCTCGGCGGGGTCATCATTCCCGCCATCGGCCAG
>JAYUWZ010000927.1:0-2830 GCA_043753265.1 Verrucomicrobiaceae bacterium | reverse complement strand
CGGTCTCCGCGTCCCACACGCGCAACTGCAAATCCGCCGCAAAGGTGACCATGCGACGGCCTCCTTCGCCGAGATACGCCCACTCGACATTTGCCGGGTGCTCCAGCACCGCTCCATCGTACGCCAGCCCAGCCACGGAATAGCGGCCTGCGACCCGGCCATCCCACACCGCGAGTTGCGCCCCGCCCTTGGGGAAGAGCAGCGAGGACTTCATGAAGTGCCCCGGAATCCTGGCGAGCCGCGTGCCGTTGGTGGAATCCCACACATAGCATTTACCCACTTTCGACTCAGTCAGTATGCGGTTCAGCGTGGGGTGCATCGCAGCGTGCGTCACTGGGTCTCCGTGCTCCATCGGCGGCACTGCGTCCCTGCCATCCTTTGCATCCAGCAGGCGCGCCGTGCGGCCTTCGCAGATCAACACCCCGTCGCCCGCGAATTGCACATCCCATGCGAAATGGGTAAACCAGATCTGCTCCAGCCGTGGCGAAAGACGCAGGATGCTCTCGAAGCGGATACGGTTTACCCGGTCGCGCACGGGATCGCCGGTGCCGATGCGGATGGCCTCCGCCAGCGACGGCAGCGCACGCAGGGCATCGCCGCGTTCGATCGCCAGGATGGCCGTGGTGGTGTGCTGGTCGGCGCGCCGATGCCCGCTCTCCATGGCCGAGGCATCCGCGGCACCGCGCGCCTCGGCCACCCGCATCCGGGAATTCACCAGCACGCCCGCGAGCAGCACCACAGAGAAGGCCAGCGCAACCCACAACGTGGCCAGCAGGGGATGCCGCCGCAGCCACTTCCCGATTCGCTCCATGGTCGAAGCGCGGCGCGCGTGAATCGGCTCGTCCGCCAGCCAGCGATCGAGATCCTCCGCCAGCGCGCTCGCGCTCCGGTAGCGATTCGGCGGGTTCTTTGCCAGGCAGGTCTGGCAGATGGTCTCGAGGTCACGATCGATTCCCACAAGGCGTGGCGGCTCCTCGTCAAGCACGCGCCGCAGCACGTCCAGCGGCACGTCGCCGCCAAACGCGGGTCGCCCCGCGAGCATCTCGTAAAGGATGGTTCCCAACGCGTAGATGTCGCTGGCTGTCGTCAGCTCCTTGCTCTCCCCGCGCGCTTGCTCTGGCGACATATACGAGGGCGTGCCCATGATTGCGCCGGTGACGGTAATCGTGCCGCGCTCCACGAGCAGCCGCGCCAGCCCGAAGTCGCTGATGCGTGGCTCGCCCGCCGCATCGAAGAGCACATTGCCCGGCTTCAGATCGCGATGCAGCACGCCGCGGTCATGCGCGTGCTGTATTGCCCGTGCGAGCTTTCCCGCCAGTTCTGCGGCAGCCCTGGGCTCGAAGCGCCCGCCCTGCAAGCGCTGCGCAAGGGTGCCACCCTCCGCCAGCTCCATGGAGATAAAATAGCGCCCATCCGCCTCGCCCACCTCGTACACCGCGATGATGTGCGGGTAGCCCAGTTGTGCCGCCACCTCGGCCTCCTGGCGAAAGCGCCGCGCCGCCGTCTCCCCCGGCAGTGCGCCCTCCAGCACAAACTTCAGCGCCACCTCGCGATTCAGCCGACGCTGCCGTGCGCGCCACACCACTCCCATCCCGCCCCGGGCGATTTGCTCGATCAATTCATAGTCCCCCACGCGTAGCGGCGGCGCGGCGGGCAGCTCTTCCGCGAGGGCCTCCGGGGCCACCAGGCTGGCGAACACACAGGTGGGACAAATGCCCCCGCGCACATGGGAACTGCCGCAGCGGGGGCAACGCTCCCCCGGCGTTTCCTCTCGCGTCTTCGGTATCTTTAAAGGGAGCATCACAGGGAACTACGCATTTTATGGCCGAAAGATTCAGCTTCTGAGCGCGCGAAAAAGTTCCTGCAGTTCGGCGTGCACCTCGGCATCGGTCTCCACTGTCTCGCGAATCTCCTCGCGGATCATCTCCCGCATGCGCTGCCGCAGACGGTGCACCACCGACTTCAGCGCAGCGAGCGACAGCCCGAGCGTATCGGCGGCGGTGGCCATCGGCACTTCGCCACGGTCACCATCGAGAAACGCGCGCAGCACTGCAAAACGCCCGGCGTGGTCATCCGCATCGCACTCCTTCTCCAAGCGGGTCGTCACGCCGTCCAGCACCGCGCAGGCCCACGCCCGGTCATACTCCTGCTCCGGCGTGCGACCGCTGGGGATCTCGGCAGCCCACGCCTCCCCCGTCTCCGGCCTGTTGACTCCATTCAGTGTCATCATCGTTTCCCCTCCCCCGCGCTTCGCCGCTCCTGCCCGACGCAATTGATCCGTCCAGTAATTGCCCAGGCAGCCCAGCAGGAAAGACCGGAACCGGCCGCGCGAAGCATCGGCGCTGCCCAGCAGCCCGCCTTGCAGCATATGCTCAAAAAAGCCCTGCACCAAGTCCTCCGCATCCGCCGGTGGCAGCCCCTTCGCCCTGGCCCAGGCGAGTAGCGGAGGCCAGTACCGCTCGCAAAGCCACACCATCGCTGCCTCCCCCTCCGGCGACTGCCGCTTCCGCGCCGCGAGAACGATGCTCCAGCGCGTGGCCTGAAACTGCCCCGCCCCCCCCGCATCCCCAGGATTCTGGTCAGCCAAAGCGGTCATGGGAGTAGCGTTCGCAAGCAATGGATTCAACATGCACGAAGGGGATTGGGCAAGCCTTCGGCGTGTTTTAGGGCTCGTGAGATGTGAGACGTGAAAGGTGAGAGGACAGGCTTCGTGGGGTTTTTGCGCATTTGGGCGCGGAAACCTGTGAGGGGCAAATAGCTGAATGCCTGGGGCTTGGGAAGGCGCGTTGTGGTTTCTGCAGTTATTGCGCATTCTGCGCGGGGTCGGAAT
>JAYUWZ010000926.1:0-6099 GCA_043753265.1 Verrucomicrobiaceae bacterium | reverse complement strand
TATCGTACCACAGGAGCGTGGCATCCCAGGGGCCAGCCTGGCTGGAGCGGTTGTACCATACTGGGATACGCCCGAGGTCGGGGATTCCATTGGTGCCGCCGAGTTCCACCAATCCACCGAACGTGGAAACGCGCATGACGCCAGGCAGCAGCAAGTCGCCCGCGCGCGCCGTGCCGTGCGCATTCCAGCCCACGTTGCCCTGAATCCACCGGTCATTGGGGTAGTTGAGCAAGAAATCCGACGGGTAGCGGCGGACTGGGGCGGTGGGATTGGAGATGTCGTAAACGCGCAGATTGAGATCCGAGCCGGGGCGGGAGCCAGGCACCTCGCCGCCCACGATGATCCATCCGTTCATGTAATTGATGGAGGTGGTGCGGCCGATAGGCTCAGAGCCATTCGCGATGGGGTGGCTCAGGAGGGTGCCAGGGGCCTCGGCGCGGGCCTCGTTCTGAAAGCCAGTCGTGGTGACCTGCGCGACCGCAGGGGCGGCGAGGAGGAGACCGAGGCTGAGCAGCGTTTTCGACAAATGAGAAGGCATGACATCCTGTTCTTGGGTACCGAGGGGTGGGTGGTTACAGGTAGTCCTCGAAAAAGCAGAATGCCTGCCGTGTGCCCCGTGAATGGGGGATTATTGCCGAAGGGCTATTGCCGATACTCGGACTTCGGAAGTGGTTGTCGTTGAACGCGAAGTCCAAGCACAATCCTGCTGAAGGCAGCCCGAAGCGAGGCAACCAGATTCGGATCTCAGCTGAGCAACATCCTGCAGGCGATTATCGCTACGATTACACCGACGAGGTCTGCACTGAGTCCGGCGATTACTGCGTGGCGGGTTTTCTTTACGCCTACGCTGCCGAAGTAGACCGCGATCACATAGAAGGTTGTCTCGCTGCTGCCATAGATGGTGGCTCCGGTTTGGCCGATAAGGGAGTGGGCCCCGTGGGTTTTGACCAGATCGGTCATGAGGCCCATGGATGCGCTGCCACTCAGGGAGCGCATGAGCGCGAGGGGCAGGAGTTCCGGCGGAAACCCAACGAAATTCAGGGCGGGGCGAAACAGTCCGAGCACAGCATCCAGCGCGCCAGAATCGCGGAGCATCCCGATGGCGACCAGCATGGCCACGAGATACGGGATGATGCGCTGGGCGGTGACGAAGGATTCCTTGGCCCCCTCGACGAACTGCTCATACACCTTCACCCCGCGCAACGCTGCATAGAGGGGAAAAAAGGAGAGCATGAAGGGGATGGCCAGGAGCGACACCGCGCGGATCATCCGAAGGGTCATCTGTCCCGGCGTGCCGCCGAGATCGGGCCACAGGTTTGCAAAAGTCCAGTTTCCAGGCACCAGCCACGGCAGCTTCTCGCGGGCGGCCTGTACGAAATAGTTGGGGAGATCCGGACACACGAGGATGTAAAACATCGCAGCGAAGAGCGCGAAGAATCCGGCCATCAACAGAGTGCCGGTGCGGGTGAGGGGAGGGGGATTTGTCACCTCCACAGAGGTCTGCTCCTCTTTGACAATGTCGATTTCCTTCGCATCGGGGTCGTCCACGGGGCGGAAGGCGCGCATGTTCGCAAGCAGGCGAGACACGAGGATGCCGACTGTGAGCGCAAAAATGGAGGCGATGAAGGCGGGTGCCACGATCGCCGTGGCGTCGGACTTTTGCAGCGCCTGGCTCGGAGCGAGTGCCAGCACAGTGATGGCAGTGGCGGGCAGGAGTTGGAGGCTCGCCGTGCAAATTACCAGGAACGTCACCATTGAGTTGCTTGCCACGCCGGGACGGCCGTTCAGTTTGTTCAGGTGTGCCATCGCCCGGAGACCCAGCGGCGTGGCGGCGTTGCCGAGTCCCAGTATATTCGCGGCCATGGTGAGCACCATTGCGCCCATCGCCGGGTGTTCGGGCGGCACATCTGGGAAAAGTCTGCGCATCACCGGCTGGAGGGCCTTTGCCAGGGCCTGTACCAGCCCCGCGCGCTCGGCGAGCCGCATCATGCCCAGCCACACCGCCCACACGCCGATGTAAGGAAGCGCAAGATCCATGACAGCGCTCTTTGCCTGGGCAAATGCCCCGTCGGTCATTGGCCCCAATCGACCACCAAAGCCACCGACGATCATAGCAATGACAATCATCCCGAGCCAGATCCAATTGAGCATGCCGATGCATAAGGGAGCATTGCGCCAGATGAGAAGTGCGATATTAATGAGCGAACCGAAATTTCACCGGTGAAAATTTTTGCAAACCCCGATAGGGGTCGGGGGTTACCTGACACCACTATGAAGCGCTCCCTTCTCCTCACTACCGTTGCAGCCCTCATTGCGTTGCCTGTGCAACCCATTCTCGCCCAAGCGGGTGACTCCGCTCCGCTGGACACGGCGCAGCTCCTCGCGGCACTCAAGCAATTGAAGGAAATCAACGAGACGGGCATCAAAAATCGCCGCACTCAAGCCTACCAACTGGTCGCTGCAGCGGCAGCGTCTCCGGAAAAAGCGGTCGCTTTTTGGAAAGACGCTGTGAAAACCGCGCAGTTCGAGGGCGCCGAGCGCGAGGGCTCGCAGATTCGCGACTGGCGCGAAGGAGATGGCGAGGCACTGAACGACAAGCTCGCTCAAGGGGCCGTGGTGCTCCACCTCCGCTGGCTGGCCCTTTCCCTGCAGCGCTCCTCCGGCGTGGAAGTGCGGCAGTTGCTGCCCCAGATCATCGATTTTGCCAAGGCTGTCCAGGCGGACGCACTCGCTGCCGAGCATTTCCAGGAGACACTGGAGAAGGCGAAGGAGCGCAACGACTCCGGCAAAAATGGGATGGCCAAAAAGTCGGTCGGCGAGGACCAGATCGTAAAGCGGGTGCACGACCAGATCATGCGCACGCAGGTGGGGGGAAGTGTGGTCGCCAAATGGCTGCAGCTCGGTGACCTGCTCGGCGACGCCGGGAGAAAGCAAAAGGGCAGCGCGAGTGCCACAAGCTGGGAAACGACCCCGGCCAACGTAGACGGCATTTACAACTCCATCATCCTCCCCGAATTCCGCGCGATGAAGGATCCCCGCCTCCTCGACTATTGGGATATGTTCCTCAAGCGCGAGACGGAGCGCGCCGCCGAGCGGAAGCTGGATGTGGAGCAGCGTGACTGGACGCAAGTGAGGCGCCCCAGCATCCTGTGGAACCGCTCGCAGGATGTGCTCTTGCTTGGATACAAAAACCGGGCCATCGGTGAGATGTTCAACATCGTGAAAACCTTTCCACAGCATCCCGACGCGCCCAACTGGATTGCGCAGATCGAAACGGCGATCATGCCCTCGGGCATTCCGCCGGTTGCGCCCACGCCGGGCACGCCTGCGGCAGCCATTCCGGGAAGCGTGGCTCCGCCAGTAGCCATCCCATCGGCCACCGTGCCCACCGCGACGCTTGTGCCCAATGTCCCTCCTGCACCGGTAGCCCCTGCGGCTCCCGTCACTGCGGCGCCGGGCATCCGCCGATGATGAAACACCGGGAGTCCAGGCTGCAGAACCCGCGCATGGCGGGAACGGAAGGCGGGGTGATTACCGAAGAGCAGGTAAAGACCGACCAGGAGTTGGAGTCCCCGTGGAATGTCATCGTACATAACGATCCCATCAACTTGATGGATTACGTCACGAAGGTCTTCATGAAGGTCTTCGGCTTCCCGCGTAAAAAAGCCGAGATGCACATGCAGGAAGTACACGGCAAAGGCCGCTCCGTCGTGTGGTCCGGCCCCCGCGAACGCGCGGAATTTTACGTGCAGCAGTTGCAGAGCTTTTTGCTCATGACGACGATGGAGAAGTCTGGGTAGATTTGGCGCACGGATGAGCACCTCTGACGCCAAGAATGGCATCACGAAGGCTCATACCATTCTCCGGCATTTCTTCATCGGAGTTATTCTGTGAAATGGGTGTTGTGTGGCTCTGCGGAATCCAGCCTTCTTCTCCACCATCGAGCCGTATGTATGCCCAGCCAGCCAGTGTGCGGAGGAGGTTGCCGTGCTCTCCACCAGTGACTGTGAGCTCGCGCGCGGTGTAGGCATCAATGCTGGTCGTGCTCCCGCTGTCGGCGGCAAGGAAGGACTGGTGCACCCATCCTTCTTTTCCGGATTTCGAGCGGCACCAAAACCAGCCCGGGAAATCTGGGTCGCCGCGTTCCACCTGCACCATCTCACCTGCCTCAAAACAAATCGGATCGGGATATTGGGAACTGTAAGCAGTAGTGATTTCGATGCGCATCACGGGTGACTGGCTGGCAAAAAGGGGGATAATTTTGGCATGCCGCTCGGAGAGCGCCATCCACCGAAGCTCATCATTAATCGCGATTGTCTCCTGCTTGCGCAGCGGTGACTGGGAGGTAGCTGATACTGATGATTCGGGCGGTTCCGTCCGGTGAATGCCGGAATGCCACTTCGTAGGCCTGGCCGCTGTGATAGGTAGTGAGAAATGCGAAGTCGCCCGCATGGAAGGGGTAGCTTCCCGTGAGGGAGTGGATCTCTTTGCCACTCATGCCCACACGGACCCGCCGAACGGCAGCCCAACTGGTATGCGGGCCGCGGGGTGGCAGTTGCGCGCTGGTGGAATCGGAAATGGCAGGGGTGCCGGGATTGACCGAGGGAAGAAGCGGGCGGTTGAGTGCTTTATGCCACGATTTCGTTGAGCTTGCAGCGCAACTGCAGAGGAGGCCCATTAAGCAGAGCAGCAATAATCTGGCAGATGCATTCATGGAAGTGCGTGCGAGTCGTCTCACCACGAACGCTCTGGGAATGTGGAGGGTGGGGCAAGTGCGAAATCGGCAGATGGCTTCACCGTTGGAGTGGCATGCGGGTATTGCTGCGGCCGGTGTTCGCACACAGCCGCGCTCCGAACGCGCATTTGAATCACGCCCGGTGCGCGGCGTGGTAGACGGTGAAGCCATCCGCGGTACGCACTTTTTCGACTTTTGAGAAAAGGGAGCGGAGGAGGTCTCCGTAAGGCAGGAATGCATTTGCGACGAGATACAGGCTGCCGCTTGCGTGGAGGGCGGCGGCAGCGGCGGCGATGAATGCGCGGCCGAGTGTGATGTCGGTCTGTTTGCCGCTGTGGAATGGAGGGTTTACGAGGGCCCAGTCGTGGTCCCGTGCGGGTTTGAACTGGCTGATGTCACACCAGTGGAATTGCTTGGGAACGGGGAAGGATTCGAGGTTTCGGCGTGCGCAGTCGAGGGATCTCCAATCGTGGTCGAGCAGGGTCATGGCGGTGATGGACTGGCTGCGGCTCAGCGCTTCGTGGCTGAGGTATCCGTATCCGCAGCCCAAGTCGATGCCGCGTCCGGCCAAAGGGCCCGGGAGGGAGTCGATGAGGAGTTGGGAGCCGGTGTCGATTTTGTTCCATCCGTAAATGCCCGGGATGGTGTGAAACTGCGTGCCTGGAATGAGCTGGGCGGATGATTCTTCGAGCCACCCGGCGATGGGAACTGCCGCATCGAGGGCAGGGGTGGAGAGATCGAGGATGCGCCAGAATTGGGCGAGGTGTACTTCGAGTGTGGGAAAGGCGTCCTTAATCCGGCTCTGAAAGCCTTTCGCGCCGAGTGCATTTTCACAGCAGAAGAGGAACAAGCCGCCCTGTTTTAATTTCGCGCGGAGGCGTGCGAGGAGGCCCAGGGTTTCGATGCGTTGTTTGCTTGCGAAAAGGATGCAGACGTCGGGAGTCGTCTCGTTTTCGGGGAGAGTGGGAGAGGTGCCTTCCGGTGGGGCGATGTAGCTCCAGTGTGCGATTCTTGCGAAGGGGAGGGTTTTTTCCAGAGCTTGCGAGAGAGATGCGGTAGGGGAGTTGGCCAAGGCCACCACGGGAGTTTTTTGGTTGGATGCGTTCCAGTCATCCACGAGTTCGCAGATTCGTCTTTGGGTAGTGAGCGGGAGTGAGCGCATCGAAGCGTTTGTGGCGGTGAGAAACGGGTTGAAGACTGCGACAGGAATGCCGGCGCTCCTTGGACTTGTCGACGCTCGACCCCGTCACTCGAGGCAGATCACAGGTCGTTTTGGCAGCCCTCAAATGCATAGGTTGGACGTGATGGCGGGTTCCTGCTATTGCGCCGTGCCATGATTCCCAGCGGCATTCACGAATTTTCCC
>JAYUWZ010000925.1:0-2833 GCA_043753265.1 Verrucomicrobiaceae bacterium | reverse complement strand
TAGCGCCCCCGGGAATCACGACCCATCGATGAACGACCTTACCCAACTCCTCGCCGCAGCCGCCGCCGGCGACGCCCAGGCCTCGGAGCAAGTCCTGCCGTTGGTCTATGCGGAACTACGCGCGCTCGCGCGTTCAAAGATGGCGCGTGAGCAGCCCGGCCACACGCTTCAGCCCACGGCACTCGTGCACGAGGCGTGGCTGCGCCTTGGCGGCGGCGACGCCGACGCCGCGCAGGCCTTCAAAAGCCGCGCGCACTTCTTCGGCGCAGCCTCGGAGGCGATGCGCCGCATCCTCATTGAATGCGCCCGCCGCAAACTCGCCGCCCGCCGCGGTGGCAGCCAGGAACACGTGGACCTGGACGAAATCGACATCGCCGCCCCGACCGACAAAAATGAGGAACTGCTCGCCATTCACGAGGCGCTCGACCGCCTCGCCACACACGACCCGCGCAAGGCCGAACTCGTGAAACTCCGCTATTTTGCAGGCTTCAGCATCGAGGAGGCCGCAGGCATCCTCGGTGTCTCCGAGCCCACGGCAAAGCGCGACTGGACCTATGCACGGGCATGGTTGCTCACGGAGATGCGCCGTACGTAGTCCCGCCATTGTCTTTTAGCCAAACCGTCAAGGTATCATCCTAGAACCCAAACAAGGGGGCGATTGATTTTGTGTGGGAGATTAACCGGGGCAGTTATTTAAGCGCACCGAGCATTCGAAGTCACGATGGCGCGAAGCGCCTTTTTAAAACAGTCATCCCGAGCGAGGAACGAGTCGAGGGACCTCACTTCGTCGCGGTGCGCGCGCGGGTTGGCTGAACATCCAATGTTTACCTTATCTCCCTACCGCTGGGCACAACTACATCAACATAACAGTAGTTAGGAGAAGGTAATACATAACCCACGCCCCCGTTTCACGATTCTTTGACAAGTTTCGGCTCCATTACGGCGCATGGAAACGTCAGCATGCAACGTGTCGCACCAAGCGACACTCATCCAGCAAAGGAGCCCACTATGAACTCAATTCGTTTCCTTCGAATGGTGATTGCAGCATGTCTCACGCTGCCCATCCACGCCGCCCCGGATCATCCCGCCGCGCTCAAACCGTACGCGGATAAATTCGAGGGCGAATACGCCGTGCTGCAGGCTACGAAGGACCTGCAACTCAAACCCGCGCGGGAACGCTACCTCACCAGTCTGACCGCCGCACAAAGGATCGCCACCACTGCGGCAAAGACTGCCGACATCGCCGCAATCGCCTCCGAGATGGAAGGCGTGAATACCGACAGCCTCACTCCCGAGCCGCCGCCGGATCTGCCACGCACCCTCACCGCGGATCGGCGCAATTACATCGCGGTTTCCGCAAATGTCGCGCGCACTGTCCCCCAGCGCCAGCGCGACCTCGCGAGCAAATACCTGCAAACCCTGGCGGCCCTCGATGCCAATGCGTTGCGCACGAAGGACCAGGCGCTTGGCGCTGCCATCGCTGGCGAGAAGCAACGCGTGCTCGCGCTGATGGAGGCCGCGGGCGGCGGACAGCGCAACCGCAACATCATCGCCAACGCTGACTTTTCCGAGGGCGAGCCCGGCAAATCTCCGCCCGGCTGGAAGCAAAGCGCGGACGATGTCTCCGTCACCGACGCGATGATTGTCACCGAGGGCACCGACAAATTCGTCCGCTTCCGCCGCCTGCAGGCAGTAAAGCGCGCAAACCTCATTCCCGATCGCGACCTGCTCATCCCTGCCCGGACCAAGTGGGCGGAGTTTAGCTTCCGCATGCGGGTGAAAGGCTTTGTTGTCGGCTCGGATTGGGACATCCATCCCGGCATCAAGTTCACAGCGTGCGATGGCCGCGGCGAGGGGGTCGCAAGCGCCTGGGGCCAGACCAAGCAGGACACAAGCTGGAAGCGCTTCACCGGCCGCGTCGAGATTCCCGCCACCGCAAAGACACTCCGCGTCACCATGGGCCCCCACGCCTCGGCAGGCATCGTCGACTTCGACGACCTGGTGGTGGAATTCCGCTAAGGGAGGGATTGCATCGCGCGGAGCGCCTTGGACTGCGGTGGCAACGACACCGCCTTCGACAGCAAGTGCAGTGTGCATCACTCCATGCGACAGGCAATAGCACCATCGCCACTCTTCCTTTTCTCAATCGGTATTCGTCTATCGAAGGCCGTGCGCTGCTACTTTTGCCACCATAGTCCAAGGTGCCCACGCAAACTCTCTCGCCCAATCGCCATTGCCACGCGTAATGATGGCACATGGCCTTTCGCAGCTTCTCCGACTTTGCATCCGCGCTCGAGCGCGCGGGCGAACTCACGCGTGTCGCAGTCCCCGTCGCGACGGAACTGGAAATCACCGCGTGGGCGGATCGCGAGATGAAATCCCCCGGTGGCGGCAAAGCGCTGCTTTTTGAAAAGCCGACCATCAATGGCGTCGTCTCAAAAATGCCCGTGGCCATCAATACGCTCGGCTCCCGCAAGCGCATGGCCCCTGTCGCTCGGCATCGATCACATCGACCAACTCGCGGAGGAAATGCGCCTCCTGCTGAAGGCCAAGCCCCCCACGTCCTTCAAGCACGCGTGGACCCTCGCAAAGCAGGCGTTGAGCTTGCTGCACGCAAAGCCCAAGCACGTGAGCGATGGCCCGTGCAAGGAAGTCGTGCATCGCTTCGACGACGCCCCCGGCGCACAACAGCCCACGGGCAGTGAACTTGCGACGCTGCTCGATATCCCCATCCTCAAATGCTGGCAGCAGGATGGCGGGCGCTTCGTCACGTTCCCGTGTGTGCACACGCAGGACCCGGATACCGGCGAGCGCATGCCCGTGGCCGTGGCAC
>JAYUWZ010000924.1:0-2833 GCA_043753265.1 Verrucomicrobiaceae bacterium | reverse complement strand
ATGAGAGCACAGGGAAAGAGAAAAATTGGCGGCAAAATAAGGAGAGACAGGGACAATCCTGGTGGCGCGCTTCTGAAGTCATGCGCCCACAGGCTCCCCTTTCTGGTTATTGTGGCACACCTCACATTTGGTTGCCCGATGAGCGGCTCGTGAAGCGGCCTTCATAAATAGTCCTTGTGGAACACCAGTGCATCGCCGATAGATGAGTTCGCAGATTCGTAGCCCCTTCGGGCGTTGGTAGATTGCTAGTTGTGTTTTTTGCAGCGGAGAGCCCGCGGAACAGCCTGTGGCGATTTGAAATCCGATCCACGGAAACAGCCATTAGAGCTTCGCAGATGCAGTAAACACCTATGTCCAACACCAAACTTTATGTGGGAAACCTCGCGTTTGAGGCCCTCGAAATCGAACTTCAGGATCTCTTCGCGGAAGCCGGCACCGTCACGGATGCCACGCTCATGCAGGATCGCTCCACGGGCCAGTCCCGCGGTTTCGCCTTTGTGACGATGTCCACCAACGAGGAAGCCCTTGAGGCAATCCGCCGTTTCGACGGCAAGGAAATGCACGGCCGCGCCCTGACCGTGAATGAAGCGCGCCCCCGCGAAGATCGCGCCGGTGGCCGCCCCTCGGGCGGCGGCGGTGGTGGTGGTGGCAAGCGCCGCTACTAAACAGCAGACGCGCTCGATCCATTGAGCACTTTTCAAAACGCCCCGGTGAAAGCCGGGGCGTTTTTTTGTTTCGAGGCGGCCCTGCATGAGGGACGGCACGTGGGAATATTTTAGGGTATCCTCGCGGCGGATCGCATGCGATATGGGATGAATGAATATCACGCTGACGGAGTTGGCCGAACTATTGAAGGCGCCGCTGCCTGAAGTCGGCGCAGATACCCGCATCACCGGCTTTGCGTCCCTGCAGGAGGCGCAATCGGGAGACCTCAGCTTTTTCTCGGATCCGCGCTACCGTCACCGGCTGGATGCGACAAAGGCGGGCGTGATTCTGGTGCCGGAGGGATGGACGGCATGGCCCACGACGGCCATCGGCCTGTGTGTGGCGGAACCTTCGCAGGCTTTTCAACTCGTGGTGGACAAATACGGATTTCAGCCGACTTCCGCCCCACGAGGGGTGCATCCCTCGGCGGTGGTGGCCGCCGGAGTGTTTGCGGATGCGGCGCGCATCTCCATCGGCGCAAACGCTGTCGTGGAAGAGGGCGCGCAGCTCGGCGAGGATGTGGAAATCGGCGCCGGATGCTATGTGGGCCGCGGGGTGAAGATTGGCCGGGGCTCGAAGCTTTTTGCGAACGTGACGGTGCATGATGGGTGCACGCTTGGCGAGAATGTGGTGCTGCACTCGAGTTGCGTGATTGGGGCGGATGGATTCGGTTACGAGTTTGTGCAAGGCCGGCACAAGAAGGTGCGGCAGGCAGGCACGGTGCAAATCGACAACGATGTGGAGATCGGTGCCTGCACGACCGTGGACCGGGCGCGCTTTGGCCGCACGTGGATTGGCGAGGGCACGAAAATCGACAACCAGGTGCAAATCGGCCACAATGCGGTGCTGGGAAAACACTGCATCATCGTGGCCGGAACGGGCATCGCGGGCAGTGCGCACATCGGCGACTACGTGGTGATTGCCGCGCAGTCGGGCGTGGCGGGCCATGTGACGATCGGCTCGCAATGCACCATTGCCGCGCGTGGTGGTGTGACGAAGGATCTGCCTGCGGGACCAATGACCTACATGGGATTTCCGGCGGTGCCAGCCTCAGAGGAGCGCCGCAGGCTCGTGGCCAGCCGCAAGCTGAATGAATTGCTCGCGAGGGTGCGGAATCTGGAGATTCGGCACGGGCATACGGACGGGGTCGAGTAATTTAAGATTTAAGATTTAAGATTTGCTGGCGAGACTTCGGAGCGTCGGTGGCGTTTTGCCTGCTGCCGTGGTTGCTCCGGCTCGGCTGATTGGGGGCATTTTCGCCGATACAGCGGTTGGCGGTGGACGTGCCGGGTGGGATCGCGGAGGATATTCAGCATGTCGATTCTTGATCAATGCACGGCGCTTATCACGGGTGCTTCCTCCGGCCTGGGGGCTGAATTCGCGCGCCAGCTCGCACCACGCGCCACATGTCTCGTATTGGCGGCCCGGCGGAGCGAACGGCTTGAGGCACTGGCGGAGGAAATTTCCCGCGACGGCCTCACGATTCATTGTCTGCCGGTGGACCTCGGGGATTCCCGGGACACAGCCCGTTTTCTCGAAGCGCTCGAAGACACGGGGGTGAAGGTGGACGTACTCATTAATAACGCGGGACTGGGCGACCACGGTCTCTTTGAGGACAGCGACTGGGAGCGCATACAGGCGATGATTGATGTGAACATCACCGCGCTGACCCAAATCACGCATGCGCTGGTGAAGGATATCGTGGCTCAGGGCCGGGGGGCGATTTTGAATGTGGCATCCATTGCCGCGCTGCTGCCCGTACCGCAGATGGCGGTGTATGCGGCGACGAAGTCTTACGTGCTCAGTTTCAGCGAAGCACTGCGCTGCGAGCTGCGGGGCACCGGGGTGAGCGTGACTGCAGCGTGTCCCGGCCCGATAGACACCGAGTTTTTTGAGACTGCGGAGCGCCCGGGTTCGGATGGTTCGCAGGCTGCGCCCAAGCTGATGAAGATCTCCGCCGAGCAGGCTGTGCGAGAGGCTCTGAGCGCCGTTGAGAAGGACCGTGCGCGTGTCATCCCCGGGTGGGTGGTTTTCGGGGTGATGACGGCGGCGGTGCTGACGCCGATGTTTATCAAGCGGTTCTTTCTCAACCAGCGCGGGCGGGGGTTTAAGGGGCACTGAGTTTGGC
>JAYUWZ010000923.1:0-2834 GCA_043753265.1 Verrucomicrobiaceae bacterium | reverse complement strand
GCCATCGTGGAGGCCGGCCTTGGCACGCTTGAGCGATTCGGTCCAGGGTGGGGTGAGGCAAAGACCGAATTGCTGAAGGGCAATTTCCAGGGCGCTGCCGGGGCATTTGGCGCGCTCGCCGGCACCCACGCGGCGGGCACCACCGAGCGTTCATGGGCAATCGTTCACCAGGCGCTTGCGATGCAACTCGGGGGCGATTCCTCGGGCGCGGCCCAAAAGCTCGGTGAACTGGCCGGCGGTGGCACGCAGGTGAGCAAATTTTACCTGGAGCAGGTGGCTCCCAAGCTCTCCGGTACCACGCCGATTCCCGCCGCACCGATCCGCGAATTCAGCCGGAGCAACCACGAGGCTCTGGCACCCCTCTTCCTGGCGCTGAAGGACTCCGAATTGGGAGCGGTGGACGACACCCGCGCGCTGGTGGGCCAGTTCACGGCGATGCAGCCTGAGCCTTCCTTTGCATGGCTCACGGCGTATCGCCCCCTCGCCAAGCCGCTCCAGGAGGAACTGGACGCCTTTGCACTGGCCACGGGCCCGTGGACATCCGCCCGCGATCCAAGGGCCCGGGAGGAGGCCCTCCGCCGTTTGCGGACTGCGGCGCAACAGATCCCGGCGAATAGCAAAGTGGCTGGAAAAGTGAAGGCCATGCTCGCGCAGGCCGAGAAAACAGTGGCCGAGGATCGCGCTACAAGGAGCAAATTAAACGTCGCCTTCGGAGCGAAGGTGAGTGCCAGTTCCCTGGACAAGGAGGATAAACCCGAGAATGCGGTGGATGGGGATTTGGGCACACGCTGGCGCAGTGCCCCCGGTCAAAAGGATAACTGGCTCATGGTGGATCTGGGAACACCAAAGCCCATCTCCCGCTGGGTCGTGTTCACGGCTTCCGCAGTGGGTCAGGACCCGAAAAACAATTTGGCCGAGTGCAAACTTCAGTCGAGCGACGACTCCAAGAAATGGACCGACATCGATACCGTGACTAGGAATCGTGCCGGCATCATGGATCGGATCGTTCCCCAGTTCTCCGCCCGGTATGTGCGTGTGCTCGGCACGCGTGCGGTAAATCCCGAGGATCCTGTTGCGCGCATTTTTGAGCTCGAGCTCACCAATGCCTCCGAGCAGGCGAAGGCCGACTACAAGCCCTCTGAACCTGTCGCCACCCGTTTCTCGCCTGCGAGCGATTTTGTCAGCGGGCCAGTAGGGGAGCCATCTGCCAGGGGCAGCACCGCGTACGACACCGCCGCCAAACGCTACACCGTAAAGGGCAGCGGGTCGGATGTTTGGGGCACCAACGACTCGTTCCAATTCGTGTGGCAGCCCATCCAGGGCGATTGCGAGATGGTCGCATGCGTCCGTTCCTTCAATACCAAGCACGATTGGAGCAAGGCGCTCGTGATGGTGCGCAGCGAAATGACGAAGGATGCCAGCACGGCCGCCATGGCCATGGGCTCCGGGAGCAAGCTGCAGTTCCTCCATCGCTTGGAACCCGGAAAACCGGCGAACTCCACTATTAAGGATAATCTGCCCCTTCCCCGGTGGATTAAAGTAGTCCGCAAAGGCGCGCTCATCACCGGCTACCAGTCCGGCGACGGCAAAAAATGGGAGGAGGTCGGCAAGGAAACACTCACCGGTATCGGGAACATCGCCATGGTCGGCTTCGGGGTATGCTCGCACGTCGACGGGGAGCTCGCCTCCGCCGAATTCACCGACGTGTCGCTAACCCCCTTGAAGCCTTGATGAACCCCCGCCAATCACAATAGGGTACACGGCCAATGCAATTTTCCAACGTCACCGTAACCACCAAGGCCAACGTCTACTTCGATGGCAAGGTCGTCTCCCATACCATCCTGCTCGAGGATGGAGCAAAGAAGACGCTCGGCCTCATCTTTCCCGGCACGTACCATTTTGGCACAGAAAAAGCCGAGCGCATGGAAATCATCGCAGGCACCTGCAAGGTGACTCTCGACGGCCAGCAGGCCAGCGAACAATTCGCTTCCGGCACCCACTTCGACGTCCCCGCAAAGAGCGGTTTCACCATCGAAGTCGCCGGCAGCATCTGTGAATACGTGTGCTCCTTTCTTGATTGAACCATGAATTCGGCGGTAACCCACATTTTTGGCAATTAGGCGCTTGCCAAAAAGCCCCGGGGCAACGATATATCCCGCCCCAATTTGCCAGCGTAGCTCAGTGGTAGAGCAGCGGTTTCGTAAACCGCAGGTCAAGGGTTCGAACCCCTTCGCTGGCTCCACTTTCACCCTTCTGGAAATGGCTCTGGTACAAGAGTTCGGGGTCGAGGGTGCTGGTAATTCCGCTTTGCACACAAATGCAGGAAAATGCGGAAAAGTGCGCCCTATCTGGCAACAAATGACAACGTTTTCCAGCCACCCTGTGCAGCTTCCAAGGAAGGTGAATCGGACGTTTGTTGTTCAAAAGATTCGATAGCTATGCGCTGGTTCAGGCCGTCCAAGAACTTTGCTTCGCGCTCGCGCGCCAGCGCGTTGGCATGTGACAATTTAACACAAGCCATCCCTCTTTTTTCTGCCACACCTGTGCCCCGGGAATCATGTGCTAGAGGGGTTTGAAGGGTTGTAAACGGTTCCGGGGTGGTATAGAAAAGAACATGCGCATACTGTCGCCTCCTCCGAAAAAGTACGCCCTCTTATGTTGGTGGCTCACGTACCGAGTGCCGGTTGAGTGTGTTTCAGTCGAAAACTATGTGGGTGAAGCCGTCACTCGGTCACGGGTTACCATCGCGGAACTGACCGATTACCGCGCAGCATGGCCGAAATCGTGGGATCGAATGCTGGCAAAGCGAGCGGTACGCCTCGCATTTCTTCAGG
>JAYUWZ010000922.1:0-2837 GCA_043753265.1 Verrucomicrobiaceae bacterium | reverse complement strand
CGAAGCCGCAGCCATGGCTGCCGCCCCCGCACAGCCTGGGGAACCCGCCGCCCCTGCGGCGGGCGAGCCCGGCCAACCCGCTGCTCCAGGCGAGCAGGCAGGCCAGCCTGGACAACCGGGTCAACCCGGCCAGCCACAGCCCGGTGCACCGGGACAACCCGGACAGCCGGGCCAGCCCGCGGCGCCCAGCGCCGCGCAAGCCGCGATGGCCCAGGCCGCGCAAGCCGCAGCCAGCGCGATGCGCCAGGCCCGCGCCGAGAAAGGCACCGCCCAGACTCCATCCAGCCTCGTCAGCACATCGCAGAGCGAGAAGTCCGAGGGTGGCGCGCAGGCGGAGGGCGAAGCCCTCGCCTACAAGCTCGATACGAACACCCAGGGCCTCAAGAAGGGTGAATGGGGCAAGCTTCCCAAGAAGCTCGCCGACCAGCTCACCAAGGGCCAGCAGGAAGCCATCGCCGGCGACTACCGCCAGGCAGTCGAGACCTACTACAAAGTCATCGCCGAGCGCGCCAAGAAGCAGTGATCATGATTCGGGCGATACGAGAATTCGGCGGGGCGCGCCTTGGACTGCGCGTGGCAAGCGTAAGCGCGACACCGCCTTTGGATGGGATTGCGGGTGTGGAAGGGCTTACTTTATCGCGATGAAGACTCTTTCGATTCGGACGCCAGTTATAAAAATGAACCATCAGTCGCAAAGCGAAGGCGGTGTCGCGCTTACGCTTGCCACCGCACTCCAAGGCTTCGCCCACCGTTCGTAAACGTCGTTTGAAATTTCTCACTCCCATGCTCCGCAAAACTTTGCTCGCCACGTTGCTCGCCGCTACTTTCGCAGCCTCAGCCCCGGGCCAGGACGCCCAGGCCCAGCGCCTCAACGAGTCCCTTAAAAACGCTGCCACGTATCTCGTCGGCATCCAGGACCCACAGACCGGGGCCATCCACAACAAGATGCGCGCGGAGACCACCATGACCTCGCTGGCACTCCTCGCACTCAGCGCGATGGGCCATCAGCCCGCTGACCCCAGCCCAGAGGGACAGGCGATGAAGAAGGGTCTCGATTTCATCCTCAAGCCCGAGAATCAGGAGGCTGATGGATACTTCGGCAAGGCCGACGGCTCCCGCATGTACGGCCACGGCATCACCACGCTCCTGCTCTCTGAGATGCTCGGCATGGGCGCGGACGAGCGGCAGGATGCCCTTATCCGTGAGCGCTGCCGCAAGGCCATCGACCTGATCCTCCGCGCCCAGCGCGTGCCGAAAAACGAGGCCAATCGCGGCGGCTGGCGCTACACGCCGGACGCAGGCGACAGCGACATGTCCGTGACCTGCTGGCAGGCCATGGCCCTTCGCTCCGCGCGCAATGCGGGCATGGACGTGCCCAAGGAATCCATCGACCTCGCTGTCCGCTACATCAAGGGTCTCTACGATCCGTCGGAAAACAAGCCCGGCACCGCGGGCTTCGGCTACTCCAGCCGTGGCCGCGAGACCAGCACCACCGCCGAGGGCATGCTCGCACTGCAAGTCTGCGGCGAATACGACAGCGCCGAGGTGAAGGGCGCGGGCGAGCGCCTGCTCCGCACCGGGATCAAGAACGGCGACAAATGGTTTTTCTACACCGCCTACTACTATTCCCAAGGCATGTATCAGCGCGGTGACAAGCACGCCGCCGAGGGCAAGAAGGTCGCCGTCGAGGTGCTCCTTCCCTTGCAAAATAGAGATGGCTCGTGGGAAGGCTCCGGCGGTGAAGAGCGGCAGGGAGGAAAAGTCTACGCCACCTCGCTCGCAGTCCTGGCTCTCGCGGTGAAAAATCACTACCTGCCGATTTACCAGAGGTAAGGCGGGCCGGGGAAAATCTGGAGTGCGGTAGAAGGGCGCCGAGACGAGCAGCGCACATGGAGTGCGTGTGGCAAGCGTTAGCGCGACACCGCCTTTGGATGGGAATGTGGGTGTGGAGGGGTCTACCTGCCCGGTGACAGGTTTCGATTCGAATGCTGGCTGTCACATGAACCATCCTTCGCAAAGCGAAGGCGGTGTCGCCGCTACACTCTGCCACCGCACTCCATGTGCGCTGCTCGTTTCGGCGTCGGATCGACGTTCTTCATATCCGACTAAAGTCGGATATACCTCTGGTAAAAATAGCTCGGTAGCCGGTGTGGGAAGCGTTAGTTTTCAAACAGTGGATCACTCCCGCAGCATCGCTATTTTCGTATTGCTTGCCCTGCTTGCGAGTGTGCTGGGCCTTGGCGCACAGGCACCGGCCACGCCGGTGGCAGAGGTGCTTGCGATGACGCAGAACGCTGGAAAGACGGTCACGCTGCGCGGGGTGGTGACTTACCCGAATTCCAAACGCGTGCACTTTTACCTGCACGATGGGAAGGCGGGCATCATCGTCAATTGCGAGCCCTCCGCATGCCCGAAATTCGCGGAGGAGGTGGAGGTAATTGGCTCGGTGTCGGGCGATAGTGGGGGTGTGTGGGTGAATGCGCAGACCATCAAGGTCGTGGGCCCGGGCAAGCTTCCCGAGCCTTTGCGCCCGCCGCTTGGGGAGGCTGCCACTTCGAAGTTTTTTCGCCAATGGGTGGAGGTGGAGGGCGTCGTCCTCCAGGCCCGCTATCAGCAAAATGCCGCGGGCATGATGCTCCACCTTGCGGGCGACAATGGCTGGTGCACGGTGAACACTTCCTTTGCCCCCGCCGATGTTCTGCCGGAGAGCTGGTGGGGTGCGCGCGTGCGCGTGCGCGGCGTGAATACGGGCAACCAAATCCTGGCGTATCAGATGACTGATCCGGCGCTATTCACCCTGCTTGCCCCCGGTCGGACGGATCCCTTTGCCGCACCGG
>JAYUWZ010000921.1:0-2838 GCA_043753265.1 Verrucomicrobiaceae bacterium | reverse complement strand
CCGCGGCCACATTTCCTCCACGAGAATGCGCGAGTGCCCGCTGCCAAAGACATGCACCATCCGGCCTGCTAGGATTGTCGCTGCAAACCATTCCGCCGCCTGCTCAATCGCAGGAAGTTGTTGTTCGACGGTGTCAATCAAGCCACGGCTGGCGGTGAGGAAATCTTGAGCGGGAGTCATTGGAGAAAAAGCTATACCCGCCCAGCCCTATGCGAGCGAAGCGAAATAGAATCTACCTCTACACTGGTACGAGAGCCATAGGTTTGGGCCGGGTGCAAATGGGGAGCGGAGGTGGATGGCGCTTTCAAGTAGCCCCGAATCCATCACCAAATCTTAATTCTTAAATCCTAAATCTTAATTATCCCCATCCACGGCTTTGCTAAACGCTTCCATGTCCGTGTAGTTGTTCCGCCAGGTCGTATACATGATTCCCTCCACGCCTTTCACAGCTTTCGCGGCCTCCAACCATTCCTTTGCGTTGAGCTTCTTGGAATCATAATACCCCGCAACGATCTGCTTGTGCCCGCGGTCGGCAAAAAACTTCAGGCTCTCCGCGCGCTTCTCAAAGAACCACGGCACGATAATCACATCCGGCGAAAGCCCTTCCCACGAGCCCAAGAGCGAGCCGTTTACGAGGTAATAGTTTTTCTCCTTCGCGTTGTGGTTGGGGTCAAACATGTCATTCCACACGTAGATGCGCCCGCCGGGATTCACCTCCTTCAGGATGCCGATGCACTCCTTCACGTTCTGCGCGAGCATCTGCCCCGGTGTGAGATTCCGCGCCCTGCACGCGGCACAATGATTGAGCACGCGGACCTCGTCGTGGCTCATCATGTAGCCCTTTGCCCCCCACAGTTTGTGCACGCGTTGCGCCTGATCGCGCAGGAGTTCCATGGTCTTCGGCTCGCTCGGGCAAATCATCACCTGGCCATCGTAAACAGAGGCTGCGTGGTAGTAGCTGGCGAGCAGTTTGGTGCCATCGGGCAGCCTGGCCTTGAGCTTGAGATTCGGAGGCTCGTGGTAAATGTCGAACTCGCCCGCCCAAGGCGTTGTGCCCATCTTGGGGTCTGAGAGCGGCTCGAAATCGCGACCTTCCTCAAGCGGCTTGCCGTTGGCCGTGATGACCAGCGGGCACCCAGGCCGGCGCGGCATATTCAAAAAAGCCACTGCCTCCAGCTTCGCATCGCGCCACAGCAGCGTGCCCTTGCCGCCGCCCCACACGCCGAGGAAAAGGTCGCCAGCCTCGTTGTCCTGCGAATTGAAAACGATATGCTGCTGCGTCCAGTCCATGGTGGGCTTCACCTTCAGGTTGTCCCACGTGAGCGATGGCTTCCCACCCGGCGGCAGCACTTTCACCTCGGGCTTGCCGGTGAAGCCATCCGTCTTCACCCACACGCTCAGATGATATTGCCGGTATGGCGTGAGCTTCAGCTTGCGCACGATGCGCGCATTTGTGCCGGTATCGGAAACGCGCGCCGTGCCGTTTTCAAGCACCACGTTCTCGTCCTTCCATGACCATTTCTTCGCGTCGGCGAAATCCCCGCCGGGAAGGGTCGGCGCATCCGGGTCATCGACCACCGCCACTCCCCCTTTTACGATCAGCGGCAGATCCTTCACCGGCAGCGCCTCCACGAGGTTTACATCGCGGTTCAGCAAATCGTTCGAGTAACCCACGGAAAACAGCGCGGGCACAATTTCGATTTGGTGCTTCGCCGCCGAGGCTTTCACCTTTTCCACGTTTTTGAAATACCGCGGATCCATCTCCATCAGCCGGGTAAACTTCGAATCCGCCAGAAGCACATGCGTATACCCCGCCGCATGCCCCTTTTCAAAAAGCTGATCCAGCTCCCCCACGTTTTTATCCACGAGCATGTTGGTGGATTTATAAAGCCACTTCTCCAGCTTCTCGGCGGAAAACAAGGGGCCACAAAGTGCCAGGAGGACGAGGAAGGAGCGGAGCATGCAGGAACGTCTAACGCCGAACGCCCAACACTCAACCCCCAGATTGCTAAGATCCGTGAAGTGACGATGGTGACAGATCAAAGGCGGCAGCTTGACTCATATGGAAAATATGGGACGTTAAGCACATGAGCAATCCCGATACTACTTTGCTCCATGAATCCCTGCTATACCGAGAGTTTCTCGCGGAGCGTGAGGAGATCATGCGACACAAGTGGATAGAAAGCCAGAAAGCCGGTCACGACATCGGCTTTGAAAAGGCGTTGCTGGATTGGATTGTAAACCACCGCCGGGGCTGGCGGGATTGGCGCCGCCAGGTCGCCTACCGGGAGGGCGTTGCGATGCTGTAATTTCATTCGCAACCTGCACCTTTAAGTGTGACCCTGCGAGGTCGCAAAGGAGCAATCATGAATCAGCCAACACCTCCAAGTCCTACCGCACGTCTCCTCCTCGATGCCGCCGCGATTGATCGCATCCTGCATCGCATCGCGCACGAAATCATCGAGCGCAACGCCGACCTCACCGGACTCGCCATTATAGGCATCCCATCGCGGGGCGTCGTCATCGCAAATCGCCTCGCGCAACTTGTCTCGACCTTCGGCGGCTCCGAGATCACCAGCGGCATCGTGGATATCTCCATGCACCGCGACGACCTCTCGCGCCGCCCCATGCCGGCCATCGTGCCCACACAGCTCCCATACGATTTGGAGCACCGCACGATCATTCTCGCCGACGACGTCGCCTTTACCGGCCGTACCTGCCGCGCCGCCATGGATGCCCTCGCCGACTTTGGCCGCCCCGCCCGCATCCAGTATGCCGTGCTCATCGACCGAGGCCACCGCGAACTGCCCATCCGCGCCGACTACGTGGGCAAGAACG
>JAYUWZ010000920.1:0-2838 GCA_043753265.1 Verrucomicrobiaceae bacterium | reverse complement strand
TTGTCATCACCCGCGCCATGATACAGTTCGATCTGCTGCGAGATATCGAAGTCCTTGTGCCGCCCCCGTGCCGCGCGGTCTCCGCCTCCGAAACCTTTGAGAACATCGAGCCTTGCACCAGGGAAAAGGTCCAGCAGCGTCCGCGTTTGCTCCTCGTTGACCACTGCTCGGATGCGAGTCCGTACTGGCACCCACTCCTCCAGGGTGAGGTCTCCGCGTTCAAACAGGAGCCGGAACTCCTGCCGATCCAGTCGCCCGGTTTGCGTGAAGCTGTGATGGTAATTCACCAACGCCCCATTTGCGTGGCGCACTGTGCATTGCACTTGTTCCTCGAGTCCGGAGCCAGGCCGCAACCCACGTTGAGCCGCGACGACTTCGCCCGGGCCGAGCCAGCCCTCGAAGAGATCGAAGAAATGCACGCCGTGCTCGATGAAGATGCCGCCACTCTTCGCAGGGTCCCAAAACCAGTGGTCTGCGCGCAACCCTTCGTCGCCAGCATAATTCTCGAACCAGCCGTGCAGACATTCCCCGAGCACGCGGGACTCCACGAGCCGTCGCACGGATTCGAAGACGGGATTGTAACGCTGCATCAAGTTCGTGGCGCAGAGCAGGCCGCGCTCCTCCGCCATGGCCAGTAATTCGTCTGCTTCCTCCACGGTGAGCGATAATGGCTTTTCGCAAATGACGTGCTTGCCCGCAGCAAGCGCGGCGCGAGCCTGGGAGTAGTGCAGAAAAGGCGGAGTCGCTATGTAAATGAGGTCGACTTCAGGCATGGCCAGGAGCACGTCGACGTTTTGAACATCGAGCGTCCCAAACCGGCGGGCCATGGCCTTGGCGGCCTCTTGATTGGTCCCCGCGATAGCCACGAGGTTCGTGCCCGGCACTTGTAAAAACTGCTGGAGCGCAAACATACCAAACCCCCCAGCCCCGATCGCGCCAATGCGCAGCATGGCCGGGTTCATGAGTGGAGGAGGGTATCACCGCGGAATAGATTTCGCATCCTCCATCCTAGCGTACCTATCCGCTGGAAGCGAGCCCTGCCTCAAACCTTGTTCGATTCCAGGCCACTGGAAACCTATCCAGGAACGCCCATCAAAGCGGACATGTGTCCAAAGGAGCCGCTAGCGCCGTCGCTATTCCCGCCGCCAGCGGGGCTCAGCCGGATGATCCTGAGATTGCCGGGAGCTATATTTCCGGTCCTCCCGCTGCTGATCACGCATGGCGCGGCGGGTCCCGGTCTGATCGCGCTGCTTCACGCGTTGACGGAGCTTCGCCAGTTCGTCTTCCAATTTGAGGTAACTCTCGTAGCGCGCCGCAGTCAGGGAGCCTTCCTTGATGGCCGCCCGGATGGCGCACCCGGCGTCGGTGCCATGCTTGCAGTCGTCAAACTTGCACTTCGTGGCGAGCTGTTCGATGTCCGCAAACCGGTCGCGAACCGAGGCCTCATCCGTCCACATGTGTACCTCGCGGATGCCGGGATTATCGATGAGGATGCCGCCCTTTGGCAGGATGATCAGCTCCCGTGCCGTGGTGCTATGCCGGCCGCGGCCGGTCACCTCATTCACCTCGTCTGTCCATTGGTAATCGTCACCGAGCAACTGATTCGTGATTGAGGACTTTCCCACGCCGCTCGATCCGATCAGCGCCACCGAGACGCCCTTTTTGAAGTAGGGTTTCAGGACCTTCAGCGTCCCTTTTTTCTCGGCGCTGGTGATGTGAACATCCGCCAAGGGACTCAGATTCTGAATGGCCGTGGCAGCCTCCTCATTTTTCTCCTTCGAGAAGAGATCGGCTTTATTCACCAGGACCACCGCCTTCGCGCCGCTGCGTCCGATAATGGTAAAGTATCGCTCCAACCGGCGCAGGTTGAAGTCGGGCCCTGCATCCGTCACGACGACCACGATATCCACATTCGCCGCGATCACTTGCTCCGCGGTGCCTCGACCGGACTCCTTCCTCGAAAGACAGGTCTGGCGGGCAAGTCGTGCACGGATCACCGAGTGGGATTCGCCCTCGCGGATTTCCAATGCCACCCAGTCCCCCACTGCGGGCAAGTCGGCATCGGACCGCGCATCGTGCAGGATCTTTCCGGCCATGACCACTTCGAGGGTTTCGCCATCGCCTAGCACGGCCGCATAGCTGATCTTATTGTCGCGAATCAACCGCGCAGGTTTCCAGCCACGCTCCAAGTACGGAGCAAACTCCGTCTGAAAGGCTTCATTCCATCCCAAATCGGCCAGGGTCATCGTGAATGTGCAGCATGCATGGTGACATGGCTACGCAGGAATGCGCATTTGAAAAGCCGGATCAGCATTCTACTCCGCACATGGGGGTGAATCTCGATTCTCGACCGAACGGTGCCAAGCAAAGCTGCGGGCCGTTGCTAAAAGCGACCACTTCCCCCCAACTCGACGAACAAGGAGCTTTTTAGAGCAGCCGAGCGTCGTTCAATCAGGCCAACCCTTTGCCCTTAGCCGAGCCGATAAGTGATACGGGCTTTATCGAGATCGTAAGGCGACATCTCCAGCTTCACACGGTCGCCACCGGTCAGGCGGATGAATCGCTTGCGCATCTTTCCTGAAATGTGGGCGAGGACGACGTGGCTATTGCCCAACTCGACGCGGAACATAGTCCCTGGTAGGACTTCGACAATCTTGCCCTCTGTTTTAATAGCTTTTTCCGGCATATAACAATGGACTGCCAGTCGCAGAGCCGTTCCCGGAAATCGGGTTTCGGATCGCCAAAGAGGAAAACTCCACTGAAGATCTACCGTGCTTAGAACCGTCAATCAGACGCTTTCGGATACTCGCACAATAACACGAATATGCAAGAAGCATT
>JAYUWZ010000919.1:0-6122 GCA_043753265.1 Verrucomicrobiaceae bacterium | reverse complement strand
CCCTAGGTTTGGTCGCCTTGCGACCGCGCACCAACCGGTGCGCAAGAGCCTCCGCCTCCTCTGTCCACGCACCACCTCCAATCACACCCGCCGTCCCACGCCTGCGCATTGGACGTTGGACGTTGGACGTTGGGCGTTGGACGTTCCCCCTCCTCATTTTTCGAGCGTGTAATCCCCCGCCTCAAACGCCATCACGTTGGCGGGCTTGCCGATTTTGAATTCCCCCACCACCGCGCCATCCCCCTCGAAAAGCGTGACGCCCTCTTTGTCCTGTACGAGCGCAGCCCATTTGAGCCCGAGCGTGTCAGTGAGATGCGTGAGCGGGAGTCCGTCAGGCGAAAGCAGCACGGTCCCCTTCGCATCCACGCCCACGCGGAAACGCGCCTCGGACTTCGCATTTTGCAGCAGCGGGTTGGGCTTCGTGCGCACCTTTACCTCGGGCGCGGCCTGTGGGGCGGGAGTGCGGCCGAGCGCGGGCGCGGCGTCGGCGAAGGTGTCGCTGAATACGATGCGCTTTTGATACACCGTCTTCCACGTGGATGTGCCATCCGCCTTGGGTGCCCCGAGCGAGAGCGCGCGCAGGCGCTGCTCGGTGGCGCTTTCATCAAGCAGGAAAATCGTCTCGCTCCATTGCGACGCGGCGATTTGGCGCGGCGTGGGCTCGTCTTTCGCATAGGCAAGTCGGCGCAGAAATTCGCCCGTGGCGGAATAGGCCCGCACCTCGCGAGTCTCAGGCCCCTCCACAATCGCCCACACGCGCCCATCGCGACCCACCGAGGTGGCCACTGCCTTCTCTCCAGCATCCAGAGTGACGGGCGAAACGATGGTGCCCTTGCGGATGATCAGCTTGCCCTCATCGAGCGTCGCCTGCACCTCCGAGGCCGGCGGTGGCGTGCCGGGCTTGGTGAGTTTCCACCCCAGCGTATGTTCCGCGCCATCCACCGCGCGCAGCACCACATGCATGTCGTCACGCCCACTGGCCTGCACGGAAAGCACACGCGTGAACCGCGGCGAATCCTCGCCCTTGAGCCAGTCGTTTGCGTGATACGCCACACCATCGATGGCCAAATCGCCCACCATCCAACCGCGCGCCGTGTAGTCGCCCGCCGGGAGAGGGTTCCCCTCGTCATCGCGCCCATCCCACTGGGTGATGAAGCCATTAATCCCCTTCTTGAACTCCTTGTCCGACGCCTCCCGATGCAGCACACGCACCAGTTTCCCCCCCTTGTCGAACAGGCCAAGAGTCAGCTCCCCCTCCATGGGCGGCGGCAGAAATACAATCTGGACCCCCGCTTTTTTCGGCGGCGGCGGGTTTTCATCCTGTGCAAGCAGGCTAAAAGGCAGCGCCATCGCAAGCAGGGCAAGCAAGGCAGTTGGGCGAGCAAACATCATTACGCAATCCGACGCTGCCTGAACCGATTCATTTTTCCAAGAGCGCATTCGAGGGCAGGTGAAGGGCTTCAGTTCGAGAAGCTAGAACCGTAATCACCTTGCATCCGCTGCCAGCTATATAACTACCGTCGATGGACGCGTCCACCAGTGGTGCCGCCATCCTGCTCCCGTGAAGAACGACCAGCAAGAGCACATCCGCCGCAAAGTAGGAGGAAGCCTCTCCAACCTCCCTCCGCTTGCGCGTCTGGAAATGCTGCGTCGCAACGCCCTCCTGCTGCGAGGCGGAAAATGGCAGCCACCCGCCGACGATGGCACCCACGTTCGAAAAACGGTTGGATGGCCTCGCTGATTCGAAATGCGGCTTCACAAATTGGTTCATTGGCAGCGAGGAACGATGTGCATGGGTTGGTGAGTTCTTACTCATATAAGTTGTGAATTCCCCCCTACCGTGATACTATTCACCCATGGAAAGAGGGAGGTCTGAGGGGCACGAGAGGGCGGAGGCGTTTGCGATCTGGCGCGGCACAATGTTCCACAGCGTGGAACATCTAAATCCTACCGCCCCTCAACGCCCATATCGCGGTTTGCGCAAAAACTGCAAAAACCCCCACTTCACTTCCGAAAACGCGAATCCCCAGTCATTTAACCCGCCGAGGTTTCTGCGCACCCCTGCGCAAAAACCCCGCAAACACTCCCCCATTGTACGGACTCGAATCGCCATAGCATCTATTGCCGATAATCGAACCCACCGGATTTTCACCCACTACCAGTCCGTCGCACTTATCGCACTTAATCACCACCGCTCCCGTAAATCTCAATTTCCCAGCATCTTACATCTCAGGATTATCGGCGACGCCCCATCGCCGATAATCCCAACCACCCCCGTCCACTCGATCTGCACGATGCGCTTTTCGATTTTTCCCGCCTCCCCCTGTAACCCCCCTCCCCAGTTCCCCAATAGAGGTGCGATGAATGCTCGTTTCCTACTCCCTTTTCTCGCGATTGCCGCCTTTGCCCCCTTGGCGCATGGGGACATGGTTCACCGTTGGTCCTTCAACCAGGCGGCGGGGGCTGCTCCTGCCGGGACGGTGTTTACGGACTCCGTATCAGGCATGCCGATGACCGTGCGGGGAACTGGGGCCACGCTGGATGGGGCGCGGATTACCCTGCCGGGGACAACTTCGAGCGGAGAACCGGATTCCACGATTTCGGCGTATCTCAATCTGCCCAATGGCATTGTGTCATCCAAATCGAGCATCACCGTGGAGATCTGGGCGGCGCCGGTTACAGTGCAGAACTGGCAGCCGTTGTTTGAATTTGGGCGGATGAATATCGCCGGAGACGGACTGGGAGCGCCGGGGGAATGGACGGGCAACGCCGCCGGAGGCCCGCCGAATTCCATGGGCAGCGACCTGCTGGGATGCTCGCTGAACCAGGCGATGAACCTGAATTCGCAGTACCAAGTGGTGATGACCGATGGCGGGTTCCAATCGGCCATCAGTTCGACGCTCAGCACCACGCTCGGCACGACCTACCACTATGTCGTCGTGGCGCAAAGCAACGGGGGCGGCACCAATACCGCGTGGTATCGCAATGGCGCGCTCGTGGGCACGGGCACAACGCCTTTCCCTCTGAGTGCCATCGAGGACGTGAACAACTGGTTCGGCCGCTCGCAGTGGTCGGCAAACTCCACGACCAACGCAGCGTATGACGAGGTTCGGATTTACAACCACGCCTTCACGCAGCAGGAGGCGGCCGCGAGCTTTGCGAACGGCCAAAACATCCAGCCGCCCACCGCGCAGACGGATGAGGCAACGCTGCACCACGGCCAGAAGGTGCGGGTGAATGTGCTCGCGAATGACACGGGCACCATCACTCCAGCAACGCTCACGGTTATCGCGCAACCGGCCAGCGGCACCGCATTGGTGAGCGGCGGGCAGATTCTTTACACGCACACCACGGGCACGCCTGTGGCAGATTCGTTTACCTACCGAGTAAACGGACCGGGCGGAGCTTCCGAGATCACGTCGGTGAATCTGACTTTCGCAACCACGCTGCGGATCCCCAACACGACATTGAACGTGCCCAGTACGCCGCCGGTGACTACCTACCAGACCACGCCCGCGTTTCCCGGCCTCACGTTTAATCTGCCCATCAACATGGCCAGGGTGCCGGGCGACACACAGCGGCTCTTTGTAGTGGAGCGCGGGGGCAATATCCGCGTGGTGCCCAATGTGGATGCAGGCTCGCCGTCGTCGTCCATCTTTCTCAATCTCTCAGCGCTGTGCGCGGGGCGCGGCGAGGTGCTTGCGACGACCGTGGACCGTGGGCTCATGAGCATGGCGTTTCATCCAAACTACTCGACGCCCGGGCATGTGGGACAGGGCCGCTTCTTTGTGTGGTACTCGGTACGCATCGGGGCGGGCGGGCCTTTCTTCTACCGCATCTCGCGCTTCAACGTGCAGGCGGGAAACCCGAACCAGGCGGATACCGCGACCGAGGCGGTGCTGATTCAGCAATCCGAGCCAAACGGCTTCCACCTCGGGACTGACATGCACTTTGGCAATGACGGTTACCTCTACGTCTCCACCGGTGATGGCGGCGGACAGAACGATGCGCGCCGCTACGGCCAGCGCATCGACCTCGATTTTCACTGCGCGATGCTGCGTCTCGACGTGGACAAACTCCCCGGAAATCCCGAACCCAACATACATGCATCGGTGCCGCGCGACGCCGGCATCGCGCGCTACTCGGTGCCCTTGGACAACCCGCTCGTGACTGCCAATCAGGTCGTGTTTTTCAATGGCGTGGGCTATCTCGCGAACAATGTGCGTACAGAGTTTTTTGCCATGGGGCTGCGCAATCCCTTTCGCTTTTCAGTCGATCCGATCACGGGCGAAATCTGGTCGGGCGATGTGGGCCAGCTTGCCCGCGAGGAGGTAAACCTGATCACCAATGGCGCAAACTATGGTTGGTCCTGGCGTGAGGGCACCATCCCCGGCCCCAATGCGGGCGAGGCACTGCCGGGCTTCACCTATACGGATCCGCTCTACGAATACTCGCTCGGCAACGGCGAATTCCAGGGCCACTCGATCACGGGCGGCTTTGTGTATCGCGGCACGAATCTGCCGGCACTTACGGGGGCATATATTTTTGGCGACTTCGTGGACGGCCACATCTGGGCACTGCGCCGCAACGGTGCGCAGGTAAATGTGGAGCGCCTCACCGGCAACGCGGGGCAGGTGGCCTTTGGCCCCGATCCGTCGAATGGCGATGTGCTGATGGTGGACATCGGTGAAAACCGAATCCTGCGGCTCGTGGGCGGCGGCGATGCGGGTGGCTACCCGGCCACGCTGAGCGCCACGGGGCTCTTTGCGGATACTGCCACGCTCTCCCCTGCTCCAGGCCTGCTGCCCTACACGCCAAACCTTTCATTCTGGAGCGACCACGCCATCAAGCGCCGCTGGTTCATCATCCCCGATGCGGTCGGCACGATGGCGTGGTCGCGCGAAGGAGCGTGGACTTACCCGAACGGGATGATTTGGGTGAAGCACTTCGACCTGGAAACGACACGGGGAAATCCCGCGACCGCGCAGCGCATCGAGACGCGCGTGCTCGTGAAAAACGCCGGGGGCGTCTACGGGGTGAGCTATCGATGGAACGCCGCGCAGACCGAGGCAACGCTCGTGGCGGATGCGGGCGATTCATTCAACATCGACGTCATCGAAAATGGCCTGCCACGTGTGCAAAACTACCGCATCCCCAGCCGTGGCGAGTGCATCACCTGCCACAGCCCCGGCGCAGGCCATGCGCTATCCTTCAACACGCGGCAGCTCAATCGCACGGCCGACATCCATGGTCACATCGGCAACCAGCTCACGCTGCTGCAGCAGGCAGGATACTTTTCCAACACACCCGAATCGCCAAATGTGCTGCCGCGTCACGTGCGGCCGGACGAGACACAGTTCCCGTTACAGGCACGCGTGCGCTCCTACCTCGCGGTAAACTGCGCGACCTGCCACGTCCCCGCCATCACGCTCGCGCCGCCTTCGTTTGACGCGAGCCCAAACATCTCGCTAACCGCGACGGGCCTCATCAATGGCGTAGCCACCCAAAGCGGCGTGGACCCCCTGAACCGCCTCATAGTGCCCGGCGACACCGCGCACTCGATCATTCTCAATCGCGTGGCAGTGACGAATGGCTTCACAAAGATGCCGCCCATCGGGAGCAACGAGATCGACCAATCCGCCGTCGCGCTGCTGACGGCCTGGATCAATACGGAGCTACCCTCCAGGCAAACCTACGACGCATGGCGGCTCACCCATTTTGGGGACACCATGAGCCCCGAGGGCGCTCCCGATTTCGACGCAGACTTCGACGGGCAAACGAATGCGCAGGAGTTTCTCGCAGGCACAGTGCCAAACAATAGCGGATCGTTTTTCACGGCAGCGTTGGATGAGACAGGCGCAAACATCTCACTCACCGCCAACCTGCCAGCGAACCGGTCCTATCAAATCGAAACAAGCACCGACCTGGCAAACTGGACAGTCTGGGACGTGCCCGGAAACAACGGTCTGGCCACGCCAGGTGGAGTAATCTCGCTCAGCGGGCCAAGGATTGGAGAAAAGCAGTTCTTCCGCTTCCGGCTTGGGGAGGAGTAAGGGGAGAAATGAATAGCAAAGGAGCGAACAGTATTACGCCAGTTCTTGGAGTGCGGCAGCCCTCTGCCG
>JAYUWZ010000918.1:0-12826 GCA_043753265.1 Verrucomicrobiaceae bacterium | reverse complement strand
TCGCACGCAACATCACCGTCTTCCAGCCGCCAAGGATGCGCGCGCCCGAGGCCGTGGAGCAGGTGCGCCGCTTTGAGGCCGATGTAATCGTGGTGATGGCATACGGCCAGATTTTGCCGAAGGGCGTGCTCGATGCCGCGCGCATCGCCTGCCTCAATATACACGCCAGCCTGCTCCCGCGCTGGCGCGGCGCGGCACCCATCCAGGCCGCCATCGAGGCCGGCGATGCAAAGACGGGCGTCACGATTATGTATATGGATGAGGGGCTCGACACCGGCGACATGCTGCTCATGCGCGAAATGGAAATCCGACCGGACGAAACCGGTGGCTCACTCCACGACCGTCTCGCCGACGAATCGCCCGGGGCCATCGCCATCGCGCTCGCACTGCTTGAAGCCGGTCGCGCCCCGCGCGTGCCCCAGCCCGCCGAGGGCGTGACATATGCCGGAAAGCTCACGCGCGAGCATGGCGAGATTGACTTCACTGCGGGGTGGCAAATCGTGGATCGCAAAGTCCGCGCGATGAACCCGTGGCCGGCAGCAGCCACCACGCTCGACGGCAAGCGGCTCAAGATTTTCAAGGCCTCGCCCGTTGAAGGCACCCAGGGAGAGCCCGGCATTTTGCTGCCCTCCACGGACGAACTCATCGTGGGCACTGGCGATGGCGCGATGCTGCTCGCCGAGGTGCAACTCGAAGGCAAGCGCCGCATGACGGGCAAGGAATTCCAGCACGGAGCGCACGTGCCACCGGGGACAAAACTCGGCGCATGATCGACCCGCAAAAACTTCTCAACGTGCACGTCGCGGATCTGCGCGCGTGCACCATCTGCCCCAAGATGCACCGCCCTGCGGTGAGCGGCGGCGCGGTGGTTTCGAAGATCATGAGCGTGGGGCAGGCGCCCGGCGTGAAGGAACCCATCCTCGGCAAACCCTTCGCATGGACTGCCGGCAAGACGCTCTTTCGCTGGTTCGCCAACGCATCCGGCTGGTCGGAGGAGCAATTCCGCGACCGCATCTACATGGCCGCCGTCGCACGCTGCTTTCCCGGCAAGGCAACCACCGGCGGCGACCGGGTGCCCGACGAGGGCGAAATCTCCGCCTGCTCGCGCTGGCTGGAGGCCGAGTTCCGCATCCTGCGCCCGCACCTCGTCATCCCCATCGGCAAGCTCGCCATCCTGCAATTCGTGCAATTCGAAAAGCTCACCGAGGTGATCGGCGGCGAATTTACCGTGAGCAAATTCGGCCACACCTTCGACGTGATCCCCCTCCCGCATCCCAGTGGGGCGAGCACGTGGCATCGCATGGAACCCGGCAAGACACTGCTGGAGCGGGCGATGAAAAGGATAGTGGCGCACAAGGCTTGGCTGTGGCCGTAGGGAGCGGCGAACAAAGGCATTCATCTCGCCATCCGGGCGTGATTGAAAGTGGTGAGTGTCATCCCTCCGGGATGGTATTTGGTTATCCTCTATTTACGCTGTCATTCTGATGGAGCTTTAAGCGACTGATTCGAGCGGAGCGAGAAAGCCTGCCGCAGGCAGCCCGCAGGGCGAGCGTAGCGAGGCAACAATCCCGTGGAATTTCATGGCGATCTTATTGCCTTTGAATTCAACGGGATGTTTCAGTCGCTGGAAGCTCCATCAACATGACAGTGAATAAGGGGGGATGCCTAAATACATACGCGGGATGGCGACTCACCACTTCCAATCACGCCCTTCGCCATCCAGCCCCTCGAAGTCCCTCTTGCAAAAGGTTCCTCTGCGGAAGACCATCCCGCGACCATGAGGATACTGCTCATCCTTGTTTTAGGACTCGTCGCGTTTTGGGCTGTGCAAGACCGCAAGCGGCTTTCCAACCAAATTTCCGAGCTAAACTCCAAGGTTGCCAAGCTAAGGACGGAACAACATCCGTCACTCGACGACACTGGCCTCAAAATCAAAGAGGACTACATGAAAGTGCTGGGGATGCTCGAGATGGCCCAGGGCGATTTCCCATCGGCAGACCTTGCAGAGACGGTAAATCAAGATGAGGAGAAGGCCCCCGGCCCGCGCATCAGCAAAAGCACGACCTGGCTGCAGGAACGGATTGCGAATCGCCAAAACCCGCTGGGCGACGTGCCAAAGCTCTCCAGCCCCGCCTACCGCCGCTCCCCCCTCGCCGATATGCTCCCCCCAGTGCTCTCGACCTTCTCCGAGCTGGAAACGCGGGGGTCCTATTGAAATGGTGAGAATTCCGAAGGACTCTCACCTAAGTGGAGATCATAGACGAAGCGACCGAAGCCTTGGACTGCGTGTGGCAAGCCTAAGCGCGACACCGCCTTCGGAAGGGACTGCGGGAGGGGAAGCTTCCATATTACGGGTGATCACCATCTCATCGATCATCATTCACAAACCGAAGGCCGTTACACTCTCCCACCCGCACACCACGTACCGCTCTCTTCATCGCTATTCTCCAGCCCCCCAACGAACACCCTCTCACATTTCCACCCACTGCGGATTTCCATAACAGAACTCGTCCCCAAAAAGTACCTCCATCATGAAATTCCTGCTCCTCCTCGCCCTCACCACCGCCACCGCCCACGCCCAGTTCCGTGCCGGATTCGCCGACCGCGAAGTGCTGCCTGATCTCGGAATGGAGGTGCCCGGTGGATACGGGAAGGCATTTGGAAAAGTGATTAATGACCCGCCGAAGGTGCGCGCTGCGGTGTTCGACGACGGCAAAAAGCGCGTCGCCATCGTGGGACTCGATGCGCTCGCGATTCGCCGGGAGACGGCGCTTGCCGCGCGCAAACTCATCACCGAGCGCACCGGCATCCCGGGCGAATGCATCCTGCTTGGTGCCTCCCATTCCCACACCTCGGGCCCAACGGCCATGGTGCTTCCGGGGGAATACGATCACGCGTCGCCCTTGGTTCAGGAACTCGCGTATCAAAAGTCCTCCTCCGCCGATACCAAGTATCTCGAGCGCTTCGTGGCCGGCATTGCCGACGCCGTGGAGGCCGCCGACAAGTCGAGGGCCGAGTGCCTGCTGAGCTTTGGCGTGGGCAAGGAGGACAAGGTGGCATTCAACCGCCGCCAGCGCATGAAGAACGGCATGAGCTTCAGCCACGCCGGGCGCGGCAACCCGGATATCGTGGGCTACGCCGGCCCTATTGATCCCGATGTAGGCGTGATCGGCGCTTGGTCCAGGGACGGCAAACCCCTCGGGGTGGTGGTCAATTTCTCCTGCCACGCCACCACCGGCCCCTCAGCGTTTTCCGCCAACTGGATTTACTATTTGGAAAAAACAATCCGCGGCGGACTCGGTGCCGACGTCCCGGTGGTCTTCCTGCAAGGTGCCAGCGGGGACATCACACAGGTGGATAATCTGGACCCATTCGCCCCGCGGACGGGAGATTACTACGGCCAGCTCATCGGCGGCTGCGTGGGAGCCGAGGCGCTCAAGGTGCTCTACCGCGCGGATCGGGGATCCGGCCCATTTACGGTGGATGCCACATCCAAGACCTGGCGCATTCCTCGCCGCGTGCCCGAACCCGCCCGCGTCCAGCGCTGCCTGGAAGCCGTGAAGAAGAACCCAAAAGAAGTCGGCACCACCGAATGGACCTTCGCAAAAGAAATCGTGCTGCTCGACGCCCTCCTCGCCAAAGAGCGCGACATGGAGGTGGAGGTGCAGGCCGTGCAGGTGGGCCCGGTCGTGTGCTTCACCACTCCAGCCGAGTATTTCGTGGAATTTGGACTGGAATTCAAAAAGCGCTCCCATTTCACCATCGCCTTCCCCGTGGAACTCGCCAATGGCTGCGTAGGCTACGTGCCCACCGAGGAGGCATTTGGGCAGCACGGCGGTGGATACGAAACAAGGCTCACCAGCTACTCCAACCTGGAAATCACCGCCGGACGCCAGATGCTCGAAGCCGGACTGGAACTCTCAAAAAAACTGACCCCCTCGCCCCTTCCGGACCGCCCCAAGGCGGACCCATTCAAGCAAGGCTGGCCCTACGGCACCGTGCCTCCCGAGGTCAAATGACCGATCCTGCGCGCGAGAAGACAAGGGTGGCGTGACGCAGTGTTTAAGTCACCTTAATTACTGTCATCTTGAGGGAGCTTTAAGCGACCGAAAGATCCCGTGGAATTCAAAAGCATTTGGATCCTCCATGGAATTTCACGGAACCCGTCCGCAAACCACGGCGGCGCGAAGCGCCTTTTTCTTTCTTTGAGCATCGTTGCCAAGGATTATTGAAGATGCGGATGGCGCTCTCCGAGCCCCACGGCCCCGCCATATTTCGCGAACTACCATTGGGCACGGCAAAACGAACCCCGAAAGCGCTCTGCCTTCGACTGCAAAATCATCTGACTGGCGATCATGATGAAAATGCTCCCTGCCAAGATTCTGCCAGTTCCAAAATTGATAAGTAACTCTTATCAAAACCAGAAAAGAACCATTTCCCCACCTTCTATCAAAAAAACTTTAAAAACTTCTTGCAGAAATCCAGCCTTCGATTAATGTCTCACCAGCGTTCGATAGCGGATGCGAAACTTTATAAGTGTTCTGGGGGGAACAGCGGCCCTCCGGTTGCCTTTCGGCGCCGGGGGGCCGCACTTTTTTTGCCCATATCGTGTTTCGAGCGCGTGCACCGCCACTGCGGGTAGGGACGGATTAAAAGGGAATGGCGCAAATAATATTACGCCAGTTCGTGGAGTGCGGCAGCCCTCTGCCGCTTTGGATGGTGGGCGGAGGCGGGGGCGGTACGGCTGAGTGAGAATCCGCGTGGTTTCCCCTCCAGTTCGCCCAAAAATCCCAACCCACCACCCAAGCGGCAGAAGCGCCGCACTCCACGAACTGGCGTAGGCTTGTGCGTGCCCCTTCTACCCTTTGCCACCGCACTATCCATGGTTTCAATCACCCGGAGGCGCTCCCCACTCCCAAGAGACGTGACAAACCCGCCCATCCCGCGTATACTCCTCCCAAGGAATGAGGAGGAAGGAAACCAAGGTGAAGAGGACTGAACTACAAAACAAAAGGATCGGATTCGACCCTCATCGCGCCCACGGAGCGGCGACCACTGAAGCGCCATTCTCTTTTGATGCAGCATGCGCAAAAACCGCAACAACCCCTCGTTCTTGCGCCTCTCCCCCCGTCGCACTTATTGCACATATTCCAAATGCCTCCCCCAACTCCCTGCAAAGCAGACGCTTCCACAAGGCGATTATCGGCGACAGCCCATCGCCGATAATCCCGCACCCCCCTGCATCGCACAATACGCAAAAACCGCAACAACCCCTCGTGCTTCCGCCTCTCTCACCCGTCGCACTTATCGCACATATTCCAAGTGCCTCCCGCAACTCCCTGCAAAGCAGCCGCTTCCACAAGCCGATTATCGGCGACAGCCCATCGCCGATAATCCCGCACCCCCTGCATCGCACAATGCGCAACAACTGCAGAAACCCCCAAACGCCGGGACCCGCCCATCGCATCTATTGCCGATATTCCCCCGCCACCCCATTTTTTCCGGGTCAATCCACCCCGCCCTGTGCTGTTATGCCACACACCACTGCGATGCTTCGTTTTCTCTCCTTCCTGATCGTGTTCGCGGCCACTGCGCTGGCGGCGGACAAGCCCAATGTCCTTTTCATTGTTTCCGACGACCTCGGCACCCGGCTGGGTTCCTACGGGGATACACTGGTGAAGACTCCGAATCTCGACCGGCTTGCCGCTCGAGGGGTGCGGTTCGACCGCGCTTATTGCCAGTTTCCACTGTGCAATCCGTCGAGGGCCTCGTTTCTCACGGGCCTTCGTCCGGACACGCTGCGGGTATATGAGTTGCAGACGCAGTTTCGCAAGAATCTGCCGGATGCCCAGAGCATCGGGCAGACATTTCAAAAGGCGGGCTACTATGTGGCGCGGGTGGGCAAGCTGTATCACTACGGTGTGCCCTCGCAGATTGGCACCGATGGACTCGACGACCCGCCAACATGGACCGAGCGCTTCAACCCCAAGGGGCGCGACATGGACGACGTGTCACTCATCGAGGGCATTGCCGCCACCAAGGGCGAGGCGGCCCAGTGGAAAACCGGCTGGCAGCCCAACCAACTCGGAGCCCGTCTCTCACGGCTAGCAGCCGAGGGCGCGGACGCGGAACAGACCGATGGCAAAATCGCGGACGAAACCATCCGTCTGCTCGAAGGCCACAAAGCTGGGCCATTTTTCATCGCCGCCGGCTTCTACCGTCCGCACACCCCCTACGTCGCGCCGAAGAAATACTTCGACCTCTACCCACTCGATAAAATCACCCTGCCCGTGTCCCCCGAGGGACATCGGAAAAATGCCCCGCCGCAGGCGTTCACGTTCAAGCCCGACGAGGAGGCCATGACCGACCTTCAGCGCCGCGAGACCATACAGGCGTATTTTGCGTCGGTGAGCTTCATGGATGCCCAGTTGGGGCGGCTGCTCGACGCGCTCGACCGTCTCAAGCTTGCGGAGAACACCATCGTCGTCTTCACCAGCGACCACGGCTACCACCTCTACGAGCACCAGCTCTGGCAAAAGCAGACACTCTTTGAAAACTCGGCGCGCGTGCCGCTCATCATCTCCGCCCCGAAAGGCGCGCGCGGCGCCGCCAGCCCGCGCACGGTGGAACTCGTGGACCTGCACCAGACATTCGCCGATCTCGCCGGAATCCCTGCGCCCGCGGGCCTCGAGGGGCGAAGCCTGCGCCCACTCGTGGAAAAGCCAGACGCCCCGTGGGACAAGCCGGCAATCACCCAGGTCGCCCGCCGCGGCGGCCCGCGCCCCAAGGACGCCCCGGAGGGTACCCCGCCCGGCATCACGGTGATGGGCTACAGCATCCGCACCGAGCAATGGCGTTACACCCAATGGGGCGACAAAGGCGCCGAGCTCTACGACGAAGTGAAAGACCCGCAGGAGATGAACAACCTCGCCAACGCGCCCGAACACAAGGAAACCGTGGAGAAGCTGCGCGCACAATTAAAGGCAGTGATTCCAGTGGTGAAATAGCGAGCCATGGTGAAGCAACGAGGGATGAATCGGGAATGCGACCGCCTGTTCCTGGCCGCCGGGCCAGGCTCGTCCGCGGCCTTGGCGCTGCATGACTTATGCGGAATCCCAAGCCCACATGCCGCCAGCACCGGCCTTCTATTTGATTTGGGTGGATGCAATGCACCGTTGCCTCCCGGCGCTGCATCTGCAACCTCTCGGTCTCCCGCATGATTCAATTGATTCGCGACATCCACGAAGCGCGCCGCGCCGAAGGCCGCCCGGCCATTTCTTTCGAGTTCTTTCCCCCGAAGACCGACGAAGGCGTAACCAACCTGCTTGAAAAGACGCTGCCCGCGCTCCTGCCGCTCAAGCCCGACTATTGCTCGGTGACCTACGGCGCGGGGGGCAGTACGCGCGACAAGACGATCGGCATCGTGGATCGCATCCAGCGCGACCACGATCTCACCGCGATGCTGCATCTCACGTGCGTGAACTCGACGCGTGAGCAATTGCAGGAGGTGGTGATGGAAGCTCGCGACCGTGGCATCCGCAACATCCTCGCCCTGCGCGGAGACCCGCCCGGTGGGACAGGGCCCTGGGTCGCGACCGAGGGCGGCTTCACCTACTCGGGCGAGCTCGTGGCTTTTCTGAAAAGTCTCGGCGGGCTCTGCATCGGCACGGCTGGTTTTCCCGAGGGGCATATCGCCCAGCCCGGGGGAAAGCTCGTGGACTGGCAGCATCTGCGCGACAAGATCGAGGCGGGCGCGGATTTCGTGATCACCCAGCTCTTTTTTGACAACGAGGACTACTATCGCTTTGCCGAGCATCTCACGAAAAAGCTCGGCGTCTCCGTTCCGCTGATCCCGGGAATCTTTCCCGTGATCTCCGCAAAGCAGACCAAGAAATTCGTGGAGCTGTGCGGCGCGCAGCTCCCGGCGGCATTTGTGAGCCGGCTCGATGAGTTGGGCGAAGACGAGGCGGGGGTGGTGGAATACGGAATCGAGTACGCCACGAAGCAGTGCGAGGATCTCTTGAAATTTGGCGTGCCCGGGCTCCACTTCTACACGCTCAACAAACCGCGCTCGACGACTGCGATCGTCCAAAATCTCAACATTTGATTCCTATGCGCCTGCTCCTTCTCGCCGCGTTTCTGTGCTGCCTTACTCCACTCGAGGGCGCGCCAAAAAAACCGGCGAAGACCGAGGAGGCCCTGCCCGCAAAGCCTGAGGAATACGTGGAGGAAATCGAAACACTGCTCATCGAGGACGAGGCCGACGGGCCAATGAGCAAGAAGCAGATCGAGGCGATGTGGAAATCGCGACTCGCCCGGGTGGACGCGCTGATTGCCGGATTTCGCAAAGCGTTCCCGGAAGATCCGCGGCGGTGGGAGGTGTTGTTTTGGGAGGCGAATTCGCGCGATGTGCGCGAAGAGTTGGGCTTTCCCAAGCTTGCGGGCGTGAAGCCTTCCGCCGAGGTGTACGGCGAGATCATCGCGGCGGCGGACGCATCGCCCGCAATCAAGGCACGAGCCAGCGGGGACCGGCTGGTGCAGCTCTCCGAGGGGGCGCTGGAAAAGAAACTGCCGCTCGCCGACTGGGAGAAAATGGCGACGGAACACTTCACGCAATTCCCCGATTACGATTACAACACTATGCTGCGCGAGCAGCACATGGATCTCGTGCGCAAGCTGGACGAGGCAAAGCTGATTCCCTTTCTCGAAGAGCTGAGCAAGCATCCCAAGGACGACGTGGCGACCATCGCCAAGGCCAAGCTGGCAGCGGCCAAGGAACGCGCGGCGCTGAAGGCTGCTCCGCTGGATCTGAAATACAAGGCGCTCGATGGCTCGGAAGTGGATATCGAAAAGCTGCGCGGCAAGGTGGTGCTCGTGCAGTTTTGGGCGACATGGTGCAGCATTTGCATGGAGGAGATGCCCAAGGTGCAGGCAGCCTACACGAAGCTGCACGGGAAGGGTTTCGATGTCCTCGGCATCTCGCTAGACGACGATGAAAAGGAGCTGCGCGCCATGCTGAAAAAACGGAAGATGACGTGGCCGCAGTCCTTCGATGGGAAGAGCTGGGAGAATCCTTACGCAAAACGCTTCGGAGTCGAAAAACTCCCGGCGCTCTGGCTGGTGAACAAGCAGGGCATGGTCGTAAATATGGAGGCTGAGCCGGGCAAATTGGTGGAGGAAATCGAGAAGCTGCTCGCGGAGTAAGAGCCTCCCTAACGCAGGTAGATGAACTCCTTGGCGTTGATGAGCGAGTGGGCGAGGTCGCGCCATGCTTCATCGCCGGAGGTGGAAATATAGTCTTGTGCGGCTGCCTGCTCGGCTGTGGTGGCGGGGCGGCCGAAGGCTTCGATGAAGATCGTATCGATGCGGGCGGGGGTGGCGAGTGCGCCGGAGCGAGCGGCCCATTTTTCGGCGCAGCCGACGACGAAGGGGTCGTTCAGCAGAGTGAGGGACTGGGCGGGGACATTGGTGCTGTCGCGGCGACCGAGTGTGCTGAAGGGTTTTGGCGCGTCGAAGGTCGTGAGCATGGGGTGCAGGCCGTTGCGGCGGATGCCGAGGAAGATGCTGCGGCGCATGGCATTGGTCGCCGCGCCGGGGCCGAACATGGTGGCATCGAGGCGACCGCTGAGCGCGACGAGGGTGTCGCGGATGCTCTCGGCCTCGAGACGGCGGACCCGGGCGTGGGATAGCCATGTGTTTGCGGGGTCGCTCTCGCGCGCGGTGGCGGAGGGCTCGCTGGCTAGCTGCCATGCGCGCGTGAGCACGAGGTGGCGGATCATTTTCTTGGTCGACCAGCCCTCGGCGGCAAAGCGCGCGGCGAGGTAGTCGAGCAGCTCGGGATGCGTGGGCAGCTCGCCCATTTTGCCAAAGGTATCCGGCGTGGGAACGAGGCCCCGCCCGAAAAGATGCAGCCAGATGCGGTTGACCATGACGCGCGCGGTGAGCGGGTTTTCCGGCGCGGTGATGGCATTAGCGAGCTCCAGGCGTCCGGACTTTTCGCCGAGCGCGGGGAATGTGCCCTGGCCCAGCACGCCGAGGAAGCCACGTGGCACGAGAGCGGCGGGCTTGTGGTGATCGCCGCGAGGGAGGAGCGCGGTGTCCTGCCCATCGGCGTCGAGCACACCGGGAGCGCGCCGTGGGATGGCGATCTCTGCCTCCACGCTGCGGTACTTCGTGATGAGGGGTGCGACGCCGGGAAGCTGCGAGAGCCGCGCGGGCAGCAGGTTTCGCTGGATGAAAAAATCGAGCCACGCGCGCTGGGGTTCGGAGAGGGTGCCATCGCTCCACGCGCGGATGGCCGAGACCGTGATGTCGCTGTAGCGCGTTGCGAGGTCGCCTGTGCCTGCGGCGAGCAAGGTGGAGTGCGAAGGCGTATCAGTGGGGCTCTCGCCGTCGTGCGGGACGACTCCGGAAACGGCAAACCAACTGTGGTCGTCGTCTTTTTCCGCACGGGACTGATCGATGGCGGTGGCAAATTCGAGATAGGCCCACGAGCCTTTGCGATACTTGGTATCCATCTTGAGCCAGCGCTGATCGGGAGTGTTGAGCGGGGCGCGCGGATAGATGGGATTTACGCCGAGTGGATAGCCGTCGATGATGAGGCGGCACTGCGCATTGACACCCGCGCCCCGGATGGAGATGAAGTCGGTGGTGATCTTGAAACGGGCACTGGAGGCGATGCCGCCGTGCTTGCGCGAGAGGAGGCCTGTGCCAGTACCGGCGGGTTGGAGTGTGCTGACGAGTTCCTCACCTTTTGGCGGGATGGTGAAGTCGCCTGTCTTAAGCGTCGCGACGCCGGGGCCGTGTGTGTAGCGCGGGATGAAGGGCTCAGGGATTCCCACGGGCCTTGAGACGGGCACGGCAGCGGCGGGGGCGGCCTTTTTAATCCACGCATGCAGGGGATTTGCGGGATTGGTGCGCGCGTCGGCGAGTGCCTGCTCCCATGGGTCCTGCGCGGTGGCGGCATCGAGACCGGCCTGGGTGCGCAGCGACTGGAGTTCACCCTTCAATTTGTCGCGCTGTGCTTTTTCATCGGCAGTGAGCATGGACTCGAACTCCGCGCCTTTCACGAATGTGATCGTAGGGCCTGCTTCGAAGGATGCGCGGACTTCCGCCGCATCGATGGCACGATCATAGAGACGGGCTTCCTCTATTTCACCGGTGAGCGTCGCGCGGCCTCCGCCGGTGTGGCGGCGGCCAAAGAGCAGGCGCGCGTCCTTTTCAAATGCGACGAGCGGATTCGCGGGAGTCCAGCCGACACCGTAGGGCTGGCCGTTGCGGAAAATGGCGATGCTGTGATCGGCGCGGTAGACGACTGCGAGGTGGATGAGTTCGCCGGGTTTTGCGGACTCCTCGGGGCCGGTGGCGGCGCGGGAGCGCCTGTAGAAATCGCTGCCCGCCATCCAGCGGCGCGTCTCCTTTTCGGCGAATACGAGTGAATCGAAAATGGAGCCATTCGCGTTCTCCACGGTGACGACGCCTCCCCCACCCTGCTCCATTGTGGGAAGTGCAACCCATGCCTCGATGGTTTTTTCACGGAGCGTGCGGGCGATAGGCGCGGTGCGTACGTGGGCCTCCCTGCCGTCAAGGATGAGACGGCCCTCGCGCACGACTGCGCCGCCGATCAATTCGCCGTGCAACTTGCCGAGCTGGTCCTGGCTATTTCCCTCGAAGGCCCAGCGGGCGATGGGTTGCGCGAGCTTTGCGGCGACTGCGCTGCCGCGTGCCTCGGCGACCCGCGCGCGCACTTTTTTCTCAAGTTCCACGAGCGCCTTTTCCTGCTCGTCGAGCTTTCGCTTTGCATCGGCGATGGATGGCGGCATTTCGCCCCGAAGCTTTGCAGGGATGCGCTCGGCGGCCTCCATCCATGCCTTTGCGAGCGATTGCTGAATCTCCGATTTCATCGCGGCCAGTTGCTTCAACTTAGACTCCGAGATGGCAGGGTCGTCGAGCGTGAGCATCGCGGGACGCGAGCTTTCCAAAATGCCTGCAATCGCCGTGAAGTCGCGCTGCGAGATGGCGTCAAACTTGTGATCGTGGCAGCGCGCGCAGGAGACAGTCATCCCCTGAAAAGCCTTGGTGAGCACGTCGATCTGGGAATCGACGACCTTTACCTGCTCGTCGCGCGTGTCGATGGGCTGGAAGCCGTGCTCGACGAGCCGGAAGTGCGCAAGGCCGAGCAGTGCTTCATTCCAGCCGTCGGCGCGATTCCAGCGCGCGGGAATTTGATCGCCTGCGATGTGCTCGCGGATGAATCGATCAACAGGCACATCGTCGTTAATCGCGCGGATAACGTAGTCGCGATAGCGCCATGCCTGCGGGATTGGGGGATCGCCCTCGCTGCCGTGTGTCTCGGCGTAGCGCACGAGATCGAGCCAGTGGCGACCCCAGTGCTCGCCGAAACGGGGACTCGCGAGCAGGCGGTCGGTGGCTTGTGTGAGCGCGGCCTGGCGATCCGTGGCGGCGGCTTTTGCGAAAGCTTCCGTGTCTTCACGGGAAGGCGGCAGACCGGTGAGCGTATAGCTGAGCCGGCGATAGAGCGTGTGGGCGTCGGCATCCAGCGCGGGAGCAAGGCCTGCGGCCTCCATCTTTGCGAGGAGGAAGCGATCCACTGGCTGGGTGGACCATTGTGCATCGCGCGCTGTGGGAGGCTCGGTGACTTTTACCGGGGCGAGGCTCCACCACTTGCGCCGCTCGGCGAGGAGCTTTTCCCAAGGGACCGCGGCGATATCCGTGCCCGGTTTGTCGCGCGGATCGGGCGCGCCCATGGCGATCCATTTTTCGAAATCGGCGATGACCGCGTCGCTCAGCTTGGGGCGCTTGCTGG
>JAYUWZ010000917.1:0-2852 GCA_043753265.1 Verrucomicrobiaceae bacterium | reverse complement strand
GATTGCGGGTGGGTGAGATCATCGAAGAAACGGGAAGGTGAAATTCCGGCCAGATGCTCAAAGCGAAATTTGGATATCGGATCGCAAGGCGAAGGCGGTGTCGCGCTAACGGTTGCTCCTCGCTCCGCTCGGCCCCTGCGGGCTGCTTCGCAGGCTTTCTCGCTGCTCGAATGCCACGCGCACTCCAAGGCGCTCCGCGCTCCGCTCCCTCCCTGCGCGTTACGGCGCGTTCTGCGGAGTTGCGGACTTCACTTCGATGATGTCGTGAGGCGCGCTTTCGCGCATGCCAGCGCTGCTGACTCGGATGTAGCGGGCCTTGGCACGGAGCTCGGGGAGCGTGCGCGCGCCGAGGTAGCCGAGACCGCTTTGCACTCCACCGACGAGCTGGGTGAGCACGGTTTCCGCGCTGGGGCTTACTTCCTTGAGCGCTTCCACGCCCTCGGCGGTCACCTTGCGATTGGCATCGCGGGTGGCGTGGCCGTAGCGGGCGGCGCTGCCGGCCTGCATGGCTGCGAGGCTGCCCATGCCGCGGTACTGCTTGTAGAGCTTGCCGTTGATTTCCATGATCTGGCCGGGGGCCTCGGGGCATCCGGCGAGCAGGCCGCCGCAGATGACGGAGTGCGCGAGGGTGAGCGCCTTCACGATGTCGCCGCTTTTCACGATGCCGCCGTCGGCAATAATCGTCACGCCGTTTTCCTCCGCCGCGCGGCTGGCCACGTAGAGCGCCGTGAGCTGTGGAATGCCCACGCCCGCAACGATGCGCGTGGTGCAGATGGAGCCGGGGCCCTGGCCGATCTTGATGATATTCGCCCCACATTTTGCGAGAAATTCGACGCCCTCGCCGCTGGTCACGTTGCCCGCGATGATGGGCAGATCCTTGAATTCCGCGCGCACGAGTTTCACCGTGTCACCCACGCCCGAGCTGTGGCCATGCGCAGTGCTCACGGCGAGCGTGTCGCACCCGCGCTCCACCAGTGCGGTGACGTGTGAGAGGATGCGTTCGCGATCCAGCGTGCCGTCGTTCTTGCGCATGGCGACGAGGCTCGCGCCGCAGAGCAGCCGGAACTGCGAATCGCGCGCGGGCTTCAACTGCGAGCCACGCTCGTGCAGGATGCGCTCGATGTCGCTCAGTGTGAAAAGTCCGCGCAGCCGGTCGCCATCGCCCACCACGAGCAATTTGTGAATGCCCATGTGGGCGGTGAAAAAACGGTCTGCGGCCTCGATGGGATCCTTGCCGAGCTCTCGCTCGTGAATGGTCTGCACCTGCGTGCGCGGCATCATGGCATCGGACACCTTGCGCGTGGCGTAGCGGGTGCGTACCACGTGACCCGGCAGCAGGCCGAGCAGCGTGTCCTTGGAATCGACGACAGGGAACGTGCTGAAGCCGAAACGGCGATCGTCGATCATCTCGAGGATTTCGCCGACGAGCTGATCGGGCCCGATCTTGATGGGCTCGCCGATGAGGCCATGCACGTTGTTTTTTACCCGGCTAAGCTCGCTCAATTGCTGCCGCTCGGGCATGTTGCAATGAATGAGGCCCAGGCCACCGGCGCGTGCCATGGCGATGGCCATGGGAGCCTCTGTGACGGTATCCATGTCTGCCGAAATAATCGGAAGATGCAGCGCGATGCGCTCGTGGAGAGTGGTGTCCAGCTTGGTCTCCCGTGGGAGCACATCGCTGTGCAGTGTGGCGAGGGTTACGTCGTCGTAGGTCAGCGCAACGGAGGCGTTCGCGTGGAAAAAATCGTCGGCCTGCTTATAAAAATGGGCGTCTAGTGATGCCATGTCATACCCTGCCAGAGCATCCCCGGTGGAGTGAAGCGGAATTTTACGGGGAGCTGCATTGAGGTATCCGCGTCTCTGGGTAACGTGATGCAAAAGGAGTGGCCGAAGAGCAACGGAGTGCTGAATTTACGCCAGTTCCTGGAGTGCGGCAGCCCTCTGCCGCTTTGGTATGTGGGCCAAGCCGGAAGCGGTTTGGTTTGCGAACCCTCACCGCAAATTCCCGAAGTTGTTTCCTACCAGTCCGCCACAAAACCCTCGCCGCCCCTCAAAGCGGCAGAGGGCTGCCGCACTCCAAGAACTGGCGTAGTTTATGGAGTTCCTTTTCTCTTTGTTGCGCATCACTTTCCCTCGACTACGTCCCAGCCTTATCAGACCAGAAGATCGAGTTCACGAGGCGTGCGCTGGTGGCGCGGAGGCGGCGGGCCATCTCGCCCATGAGGGTGCTGGAAATTTTGTAGCCCGCGCGCGGGTTCTCCTCCATGAAGTTGCGGAAGCGCCCGTATTCGACGACTCCCAGGCGCGTGTGCTTCATCGCGTAAATGCTCGCCGTGGCCACGCCGGGATCGAAAAGGTTGATTTCACCAAAAAATGCGCCAGCGCCAAGTCGCGCGAGGAGCATTTCGCGGGTATTGGCGCGGCGGCGGACGTGTACCACGCCATCGGCGATGACGTAAAAGGCGATGGGCGGAACGCCTTCCTCGATGATGCGCTCGCCCGGCTTGCATTCGCGGATGGTGAGCATCGAAGCGAATCCTGCGAGTTCCTCGTCGGTCAGTTCACGAAGGAAGGAAATGGCGCGGAGCGAAGAATTATCCATAGAGCGTTGGCTTCCCTGTTCCCTGCGGTTTGGCTGAACGAACTGCAATCTTATTCCTCAGTAAGGGAAGGCGCAAAATGGGGAAGGCACTCTAAAAAACACGCCAGTTCTTGGAGTGCGGCAGCCCCCTGCCGCTTTGTGGGAGGGGTGGGGGTTTGGCAGGCTGGTAGCAAATTCCTGCCCTGCGTTTGCAATCCAAATCCGCCGCCGCCTTCCCCAACATCCAAAGCGGCAGAGGGCAGCCGCACTC
>JAYUWZ010000916.1:0-6159 GCA_043753265.1 Verrucomicrobiaceae bacterium | reverse complement strand
AGTCAGTTGGTCACGAACCAACTGACTGGCGGCCGGATCACCCCACCACCGACCCGCAAGGGCTCAGCAACGGGGCAGGTGCCTTTGGCGAACCTCCTGATGGCCGCTGCGGGCACCCGCATGTCCTTCCCCATCCGTTCCTCGGGATATACATTGGCACCCGCCCCTGTGACCGACGACGAAGCCCTGCATACCCTCGTCTCAGACATGAACCTGGCCTCGACCATGCAGACGCGTCAGGCAAATCTTGGGGATTTGCGGGCATTGGGGTTTGTGCTGGACACCAGCACGACCAGCAGCAATACCCTGGACTTCTCCATCGAGAACTACTTTGATGCCGAGCCGCTTCTTCTTTTACCCACAACCCACGCTTGACCCATGAGCGCCACCCAAATCAATTTCGCCAGCCTGCGCTTTTCCTTCGGCCGCTTCAACACCCGCGAAGAAGTCGCCCGCGCCCTCGAGTGGGTGCCCTCCGCCGTGGAAAAAGTCCGCCGCGTGGTCGCGGCGGCGTAAGGGAAGGCAGTCCTACAGATCGTTCACGAGTTCCAGCGCGAGCTTGTCCGAGGCGCCGATGAGAGCGTCTTCGTAAGTCTTTGGGTCCTCGAAATCGATGAGGGAATGCATATCCCCGGACATGGCGGTGATTTCACGGCTGCCCACGGTCTTACCGTTTTTGGTGAGGAGCGTGATGTCCGCGACGATCTGTGCGGCGTAGTTGTTGGCGCTGACTTCGAGAAGCCCGTGGCGCAGGGAATCGAAGACGATCTGGCCATCCTCAGCGCCCTTGGCGGGCTGAAAGCGCGAGGACTGCAGGAGCTGGTGATTGATGGCGGCGCGGAGCTGGCCTTGCAGCCACGGGCCGCGCTGCCCGGCCATGCTGGCAAAGAGCGGTGCCTTGTCCGGAGAAAGCAGCACCACCCCGCGCTGCGGAGCGGTATTGACTGATACGGTTTTGACGCCGGAACTAAAATGGCCGCTGGAGCAGCCCGTAAAAAGTGCTGCTGCCGCGATTATAAAAAGGGAAAAAATCTTCATGGCGTTGCATATCCGATAATGACAGCGAAGACAGATGGCGAGCCCGAAAACGTGCGGCGTTGCGAGCGGAGGATGATTTGAAACCCGGCTGCACACCGCATACTGCCCGCGCCTTCACGATTCTATTCGCTGACTTCCTCGGAATCTCTTATCCCGCGAGGGTTCAGATGCAACTTCTCTCGCAATTTCTCGGCAAACGGCGGCTCGCGCGCATGCGCCCGCCCGTGCCTCCGGTCGCCCGCATCGCTGTCACCACACAGCCCATCTTTGGCCCGTGGGGCGGCGGGAACCAATGGCTTCTGCAGTTTTCCCGCTACATGCACTACTCCGGCTACGAGGTGGTCCACGGCCTCGGCGGTGGCGCGGATTGCGTGATCATCCAGCACAACGGCCTCACTGGCGCGATGAGCTTTGGTTTTGAGGAAATCGCCGCCGCCAAGCGTGCGAATCCCCGACTGCGAGTGCTCCATCGCATCAACGACAACGACATCCGCAAGGCCACCACCGAGATGGATACCCTAATGGCCAAATACAACACGCTGGCAGACTTCACCGTGTTCATCTCCGAGTGGCTGCGCGACCACCACGCCGCAAAATGGTTCGACCGCACGAAGCCCCACGCCTGCATCCTGAATGGCGCGGACCCCAGTGTGTTTCATCCCGTGGGCTCCCCGCAATGGAAGAAGGGGGAACCCTTTCGATTCGTCACACATCACTGGGCCGACAACCCGATGAAAGGCTTTCCGCAGTACGCCCAGCTCGATGAACTCATCGCCTCCGGCGCGCTGCCCGGCGTGGAACTCTGGGTCGTGGGCCGGTGGCCAAAAGATCTCGTGTGGAAATCCGCGCGCACCTTTGGCCCCTGCGCCGGTCCCGCGCTCGCGGGAATCCTGCGCCAGTGCCACGGCTACATCACCGCCTCGCTATGGGAACCGGGCGGCATGCACTTCATCGAGGGTCTGCAATGCGGCCTGCCCATTGCATTTCACAAGGACGGCGGCGGCATCCCGGAACTGGCGGTAAAATACGGCGTGGGCTTCCGCGGCGATCGCGACGACCTGTCCTTCGCCGTGCGATCCCTCATCGACGACTACCCCTACTTTCGCAAATGCGTGCTCGCCAAGCCCCCGAGTGGCGACGGCATGTGCCTCGCCTACCGGGAGATTATCCAGCGCGTGCTCACTGAGCGGTGAGTTTCGGTTTGAACACACCGGGGGCAAGTCGCAGTATCCCGACGATGCGTTTCTTCCGCCTTCTCCTCTGCTTCCTGGTTCTTGTCGCGACCGTGGTTGCCGGGCCGATGTCCGAGCTCGATGCCGAGGCCCCGGAAAACAAGGCGCTGCTGAAATTGCTCGCGCCCACCGTCCAGAAGGAAGCGGATCGCCTGGGAAAAACAGTTGCTGAGTTGAAAGGCGCAAAGGTCGTGCTCACCCCCGGCACCACCCGCGTTCAGGATGGCTGGGCACTCGTCATTGCCTCCTTTGAGCCCTCCTTTGCCGAGGGTGCAGTGAGCGGGCTGCTCCGCAAGGAAAAGGGAAAATGGAAACTCGTATGGCACAGCTTTATGGAGCCACCACCCAAGCATGAGGAGATAAAGGCAAAGTTTCCCGCGGTCCCAAAATCGATCTTCCCGGTTGCCGCTGAATAGAACCGATACCAACCACCGCCATGCAAATCATCCGCCTGCTCCTAGTGCTCGCACTCGCCATCGCCGCCCACGCGGAAGTCTACGAGCCCAAGCCCGGCTCGCCCGAGCGCAAGGCCATCATGGAGGCCATGCGCGAGCCCATCTCCAAGCATGTCGGCAAGCCCGTCATTTTTACCGGCGAGTTGAAGGTGAGCGGCGACTGGGCGCGCTTCGGCGGTAATGTGGCGCCCAAGGATGGAAAGCCGCCAAAGGGTGATACAAAATTTGATCTCGAACTCGATTTTTTCGCGCTGCTGCGCAAGGAGGGTGGCGAGTGGAAGGTGCTCTCGTGGGGATTCTCCGGCGACATCAGTGCGTATGAGGAGGCAAAGAAGAAGTTTCCAAAAGTGCCAAAGGATCTCATGCCTGATCTGCCTCAATAGTGTGCCCATTCACGTTTCTGGATAACCACAGAATCGCGGCTATTTATGCTCACGTTTTTGCCGGGTGATGAGTCCTCTCTTTTACGATGCTCCGTTACATTCTTCGCTCACTGCTAGAGCTTCCCGCGCGCCAGCGCGCCCGCGCCTCACTTGCTGCGAGGAACTTTAGCGCGCCGCAGGGTGCGCCTGCCGTGAACTACGGCGCGGTGCTCCCCGCGAACGGATTCGTGGCCGGGGGAAAGGTGAAGCTGCTGCATCTGCGCGATCGCTGGCCCGAGATGGATGCATTCAACGTGCTCTATCTCGTGAGCAGCGCCACGCCGCCCTTTGCCGATGAGCTGGTGGGATGGGCTCGGCGCTGCGGTGCAAAATTTGTGTGGAACCAAAACGGTGTCGGCTTTCCCGCATGGGCGGGCTGGAGCACGCAGAATACGAATCTGCCCATGGCCCGTCTCCTGCACCAGGCAGACCACATCGTCTATCAAAGCGAGTTTTGTCGCGAGAGCGCCGACCGCTGGCTCGGACCGGCGAAAGCACCATCGAACGTGCTCTACAATCCTGTGGATACCGCGACGTTCCGCCCCGCTTCCGCTCCGCCCGATCTCCGCGATGGCTGGCGCCTGCTCGCCGCTGGCACGCACTACCAGCCCTACCGCGTGCTCGGCGCGTTGGAGACACTGCGGGTGCTGCTCGATGCCGGGCATCGCGCGCAACTCACGGTGGCTGGCGAAATGCGCTGGGCGGATGCCGAAACGCAGGTGCATTCCACCATCGCACGATTGCACCTCGACGAGCACGTGAACCTGCGCCCCGCATTTTCGCAGGCCGAGGCCGTGGGCCTTTACCAGGATGCGCACGTGCTGCTGCACCTGAAGTACCACGACCCCTGCCCCACGGTCGCGGTGGAGGCGCTTTCCTGCGGCCTGCCCGTCATCTCCTCGCGCAGTGGGGGCATGCCGGAGCTAATCGGCAACGACGGAGGCGAGATGCTGCACGTACCGCTCGATTGGGACAAGGCGGCCTATCCCCCTGCCCGCCCGCTTGCGGCTGCAATTGCACGCATCATGGCAGACTGGCCCGCACGGCACGCTGCGGCCCGCGCGCGCGCCGTGCGCATGTTTCGCAAAGAGGACTGGGTGGATGCGCACGCTCGCATCTTCGCGCAGGTGCTTGAAAATAAAACGTCCCACACGTGATGGCGGCCAGCACCCAGACTGCGACCATCCTCATGTCGGTCCACAACGGCATGCCGTTCGTGCAGGATGCAGTGCGCTCGATTCTCGATCAGACGCACAAGGACTTCGAGTTCCTCATCCTCGACGATGCCTCCACCGACGGCACCGCGGATTACCTTCGCAAGCTCAAGGACCCGCGTGTGCGCGTCGTCCCACTCGCCACGAATATAGGCCTCACCGCGGCCCTCAATGCCGGTCTGCGCGAGGCGCGCGGTGATTTTATCGTCCGGCAGGACGCTGACGATCTCTCGCATCCCAGCCGCATCGCGGCGCAGCTCGCATTTCTCCACGCTAATCCCAAATGCGCCGCCGTCGGCTCGCAGGCTTTGCTCGTGGAAGGCAATGAGCGTTCTCTCGGAAAAAAGGAATTCCCGCTCAGCCACGAAGGCATCGTCTTCGCGCATCTTTTCGACAACGCCCTCGCGCACTCCGCCGTGACCTTCCGCAAATCCGCGGTGCTCGCGGTGGGCGGCTACGACGAGGCGTGGCCCGCCTCGCAGGACTACGAATTGTGGTCGCGACTCAGCGGGCACCACGAGCTCGCAAATCTCCCCGCGCGCCTCGCCACGTTGCGCGTGCTCGATTCCAGCATCACCCGCCAGCACAAACGCCCCGAGCTCATCCGCCGCGTGCAAGCCGCGCACTACCGCCGCCTGTTTGGGCACGATGCGAGCGAGACGGCGCTGGATCTCATTGGGCTCGTCCGCACGCGCGTCGCGCCCGCCCGGCTCCGCGAGTTCCGCGTGCTCGTGGAGGAAATGACCGCTGCCTTCGAGGCGGCGCATCCTGGTTCGCTGGCAGCCCCCGATTTCCGCCGTAATCTCTCCATGCTGCATGAGCGCGTGGGCTACAACATACTGCAGCTCTCACGATTCTCGGGGCTCGCGGAGATTTTCCGCGCAGTCCGGACCGCTCCCAGCCGCATTTTCAGCATGCCGTGGATTCGCATCGCGGCGCTCGCCGTGCTTGGCGACTCGGCCCGGCGTCTCTACGAACGGGCAACGAAATGACCGGCCTCGAGAAAACAGAAACACCACCCGGCCCCGGGCAACCACGCACGGGCAGGAAGTACCGCGTACTGCACGTCATCGATTCGCTCGATCTGGGCGGCGCGCAGGTGGTGCTGGAAAATCTCATCCGCCACGGCAACCACGATCAGTTCGAGTTCGAGGCCGCCACCATGCACGGCCGCGGCGTCTATTGGGATCGCCTCGCCGCGCTCGGTGTGCCGCTCCATTCGCTCTCCTTTCACCACAAGGTGCCGCTATACGTCCCGCGCCTCGCCTGGCTCTGCCTCACGCGCCGCTACGACGTCGTGCATACCCACCTGCTCGCCGCGAACGTCATCGCGAAACCCGTGGCCACTTTCTCAGGGGTGCGTGTCCGCATCAACCACGACCATTGCAACGACAAGCTCACCGACCCGCGCTGGTGGGCACTCGATGCGGACCGCATCACCAATCGTTTCTCCACCCACGTCATCGCCGTGAGCGAGAGCACGCGCGCCTTTGTGGTGGAAAAGGAGGGCGTCCCCGCCGCTCGCGCGACCACCGTGCACAACGGCATCGACCTCGAAAAATTCCGTCCCCCGCCCGGAACTCCGTGCAGAGGCCCGCGCCAAATGGAACCTGCCCGCCGATGCCTTCGTCGTCGCCGGTATCGGGCGCCTCACCTACCAGAAAAATTTCCCGCTCTTCCTCGAGATCGCCGCGCAAATCATTCGCACACATCCGAGCGCCGTCTTCGTGCTCGTCGGCACTGGTGAGGACGACGCAGCCCTCCGCGCAAAAGCAGAACAACTCGGCCTCGGCGATCA